>NZ_JBYIQX010000043.1:0-61038 GCF_057707805.1 Streptomyces sp. bgisy159
CCCCCGGACCGGCCCTGGACCGGCCCCGGACCGGCCCCGAGCCGGCTCCGGATCGACCCCGGGACTGACCCCGGATCGACCCCCGGACCGGCCCCTGACTGATCCTGGACCGGTCGCGGACTGAGTACGATTATCCGGCCCCCGGCATCGGGGGCCGGAGACTGAGGAGATGCGTGCCCGTGGCTGCCCGACGGCTTCCCTCGTGGGTCTGGGTCACCGGTCTGACCACCGGTGCCGTCGCCGCGGTCGCGGTCCTGGCGGTCCAGGCCGACCGGGGGGCCCACCCCCAGGCCACGGCGGCGACCCGCCCGACCGCCTCCCCGACGGCGGCCCCGGCCCCGTCCGCGAGCCCGTCGGCCATCGCCCCGACGGAACTGCCCGAGGCATCCGGCACCGGCCGCCGCGTCGTCTACTCCCTCGCCCAGGACCGCGTCTGGCTCGTCGACGCCGACGGCGAGGCCCGCCGCACCTTCCCCGTGTGGCCGGGGACGGTCGACCCCGCCCCCGGCACCTACACGATCTCCGTCCGCAAGGCGTCCACCACCGGCTCCGACGGCGTCGCCATCGAGCACATCCTCTACTTCACCGTGCAGTCCGGCGTGAACATCGCCTTCTCCAACGCGGTCGACGGCTCCTCCCCGCCGCCCGCCGGTACCACCCCCACCGGCGGCATCCGCGTCGGCAAGGAGGACGGCACCGCCCTGTGGAAGTTCGGGGCGACAGAGACCCGCGTCAAGGTCGTGGAGTAGCCGGCGTCATCTGCACCACCACCAGCGTCACCCCGCTGATCAGGAACACCCGGGTCGCGGCGTCCAGCCCGTTCCAGTCCCCGGACTGCCACATCGCGAACCACTCCCCGCCGATCGCGATGAACCCGGCCCCGAACAGCAGCATCAGCATCAGCAGGCCGTAAGTGGACAGCCGTCGGGCGTTGGCCAGATCCCGCCGCCCCCAGAACCACGTCCCCGCGATCAGCACCAGCGCGGCCACGGTCTCCCACACGATGATCGCGACGTACGCCGCGTCCTGAAGCCCCTTGCTCGTGATCGCCCGCCACATCAGATCGTCGTCCTCGAACGTCGTGTCCATGGCCAGCACATGCCGCACGAACTGCTGGTTCGTCCCGAAGTCGGTGATGTTCCCGAAGGCGACGAGCGCGATGTAGAGAGCCAGGACGCCGGTGAGCACACCGGCGGCGAGCACGAGGCCGGTGTGACGCGTGGGGGTTGTGGTCATGGCGGGTATCTTCCCGCCACGACCGCGAACTCCCGCTCGGTTCCGGCCAGATCGGCGGGCGCCGGTGAGAAGGCGAGTACAGCAGATGTCAGTTGCCGCTGGTGGCAACGACGGGTTCGAGCGCGTCCAGTCGTTGCCCGCGGGCGCTTCCACCGGTGTCCGGCTTCCCCGAGAGCGAGAGCGAGAGCGAGAGCGAGAGCGAGAACGAGATCGCCGTCGCCCTGCGGGAACTGGAGGAGCACGGGTACCTTGCACGACAACCCGAAGCAGACCGCCGATGACCCCGGCCGGCTGAACGCGTACAGCCGGCCGCGAACACGGCCGTGAGGGTCGACCGTCCCCCCCCCCAGGGGCGCGACGGCACGGCCGAGCCAGGAGCTGAAGCGGAACACGGCGGGCCGGCTGACCCACCTTGCCACGGCCTGGCCTGAGTCGGGTCACCACTCGGCGATGAGGGGCGCGTCCGGCGTGTGGCTTCGCCAGGATTCGGTGAGGTGGGTCAGGTGGTCGGGGGCGGCGATACCGCGCACCGTCACGATCTTGTTGTCGGCGAGGTCGAACGTCACGGTGCCGACGATCCGGTCGTCGACCACGGTGACGATGGCGGGGCTGCCGTTGAGGACCGCGTAGTGCATGGCCGGCGTGCCGCCCGCGAACCGCCGTTTCGCGGCGCTGGGTTTGAAGCCGGCCCGCGCGACGGCGGCGACGCGCTGCGGAGTGTCGTACCGCAGGAGCCTCCGGGCGAGGCCGGCGCCGTCGGAGATCGCCGTCGCGTCGTCGGTGAGGAGCGCCACCAGCCGCTCGGTGCGCCCGGAGGAGGCGGCGGCGAGGAACTCCTCGACGATACGGCGGGCGGACGCGGGGTCGACCTCACCCCCGCGGCGGCGTGCGGCGGTGATGCGGCGCCGGGCCCGGTGCAGGTGCTGCTGGCTCGCCGACTCGGTGATGTCCAGGATCTCGGCGATCTCACCGTGGCTGTGGGAGAACACCTCGCGCAGGACGTAGACGGCCCGCTCCGCCGGCGACAGCCGCTCCATGAGGGTCAGCACCGCCAGGGAGACCGATTCGCGCTGCTCGAAGGTGTCGGCCGGGCCCAGCATCGGGTCGCCGTCGAGCAGCGGTTCGGGCAGCCAGGCGCCGACGCTGCGTTCCCGGCGGGCCTGCGCCGAGCGGAGCCGGTCGAGGCACAGGTTGGTGACGACCTTGGTCAGCCAGGCCTCCGGCACCCTGATGTGCTGCCGGTCGGCGGCCTGCCAGTGCAGGAACGCGTCCTGCACCGCGTCCTCGGCGTCGGCGGCGGAGCCCAGCAGCCGGTACGCCAGGGAGGCCAGCCGGTTGCGGCCGGCCTCGAACCGGCTGGTGTCGAAGGGGTCGGCGGCGGCGCTGTCCACGTGGATCACCCTAGTGACTCGCGCTCCGGGCGGCGGCGCCGCCGACGGACGCGACCGGCACGGCGGCCAGGCGGCGCCTGCGCCTGGGCATGCCGAAGGTCGGATACGAGGTGCCCCACAGCGAGCCCCTGACGATGAGGGCCTTGATCCGCGCGGCCGCCCGGCCGCCCAGGTACTTCGGCTTCGCCCGCCCCTCCTCGTCGACCATCTGCAGGATGCCGTCCCGCCGCCCGAGGCTGATGTGGTTGCCCACGTAGACCAGCTTGGTGTGGGGGGCCTTGCGGCCGGTCAGGTGACCGACGATCGCGGCGATCGCCTGGTTGCCGGTGTATCCGGCCGTGGCGCAGGACATCGGCAGGGGGTGGCCGCTGTCGCCGATGGCGCGGGCGGCGTCACCGACGGCGTACACGTTCGGGTGGGAGACCGACCGCATGGTGCGGTCGACGACGATCCGCCCGTCCTCGGTGACCTCCAGCCCGCCGGCGGCGGCGACGGGACCGACCGCGAACCCGGCCGCCCACACGGTCGCGTCGGACGCCAGGACGGTGCCGTCGGCGCACAGCACCCGTGTCGCCTCGACGGCCACGACCTCGGTGTGCTCCAGGACGGTGACGCCCAGCCGGTCGCAGGCCCTGCGCAGATGGCCTCGGGCCCCGGCGGAGAGGCGGGCCCCCAGCTCGCCGCGGGCGACCAGCGTCACCGACAGGCCGGGCCTGCACTCGGCGATCTCGGTGGCGGTCTCGATGCCGGTCAGCCCGTCACCGACGACCAGCACGGTTCCGCGCCCGCGCCCGCCCCCGGTGGTCAGGCCGTCCAGGCGCTCGCGCAGACGCAGGGCCGCAGGCCGGCCGGCGACGTCGAAGGCGTGCTCGCCCGCGCCGGGCACGGTGTGGTCGGCGCCGCGGCTGCCGAGCGCGTAGCACAGCGTGTCGTAGCCGAGCTCGTCGCCGCCGTCGGCGTCGGCCACGGCGACGACCTGCCGGTCGGGGTCGACGGCGGTGACACGGGCCAGGCGTACCCGTACCCCCGTACCGGCGAAGATGTCGGTGAGCCGCGGGGCCGCGATCTCCCGGCCGGCCGCGAGCTGGTGCAGCCGCAGCCGCTGGACGAAGTCCGGCTCGGCGTTGACGACGGTGATCTCGGTGTCCGCGGGGGACAGCCGACGGGCCAGGTTCCCGGCCACATAGGCCCCGGCATAGCCGGCGCCGAGGACGACGATGCGGTGCTTCATGTGCTGCTCCTGTCGGTTGGCTTGGTCCCGCGTCTTGAGCGGGACGGCGGCCTGATTGCTGACAGGAATCGACTGTGACGTGCGTCACATGGGATCGTCGTTCTCGCGCGGATACTGAGGGCGTGGAGTTCGCCGTCTTCATGACCCTGCCCGGCCTGGTCATCGCGCTGACCCTGCTGGCCTTCGTCGACCAACTGCTGTTGCGCGCGGGGCGGGCCGGTCTGCTGCCGTGGCGGAACAGCGTGCGGCAGGGGCAGATATCGGCGACCGGGTTCGAGCAACTGCACGCGGCTCTCTCGCCGGGCAAGCAGCACGAGTTGAAGGAGCGGCAGTCGTCCCTCGTCCTGCGCGACGACGAGGACGACGGCGCGCCGCGCCACAGGACGACGGTGGACCTTGGCCAGGGAACGGCGGTCGTGCGGCTGCCCCGCCCGTAGCCTCGCGGTGTCAGCCAAGGGCCTCGTACTCGGCCGGCGGGTTGGCCAACTCCGGCCGCTCCACTATGTACCGGTCTCCGAAGAGCCCCGACATCGCCCAGTGCCAGGCCTCGTCGTGGAAGGCGAGCCCGCGGTAGGGGGCGTCGCACGGCTCGTACGGGTACATCTCCATCGCGGCTTCACCGGCTCTGGTAGGCGTCATGCCCCCGTACCGCTGCATCACCCAGGCGTAGCGGCGCCGCTCACCGGCCAGGTAGCGGACGTACTCGTCCTCGGTCCAGGTCATCGGGCGCGGTGGCGGCGGGCGAAGCCGAGGAAGTCCTGCCAGGGGGTGTCGGTGAAGGTGAGGCGGGGGCCGTCGGTTTTCTTGGAGTCGCGGACGTGGATGGTGGGGGTGGTGCGGGCGGGGGATATGGCGACCTCGACGCAATCAGGGCCGTCGTTGCCGCTGTAGCTGCTCTTGATCCACACCAGCGTGGAGGTCATGTTTCCTCTCCCAGCAGTTTCTCGATGAAGGTCACGGACTCCCCTGGTGAGAGTGCCTGCGACCGGATCATTCCATAGCGCATGTCGAGGATCTGGACCTCCCGGGGGTCGCTGACCACTCGGTCGTACAGCTGGCCTTCCGAGTGCCCGAGGATCTTGCCGTCGCGGAGTTTCAGCAGCCGGATGGATCCCATCACGCCCGCGTGGTCCTCCCGGTCCGTCGGCATCACCTGGATCGACACGTGCCGCAACTCGCTGACCTCAAGCAGGTGTTCGAGCTGCCGACGCAACACCATTCTGCCCCCGAGGGGGCGCCGGAGTGTCACCTCTTCCTGGACAAAAGTGATCTGCGCCCGAGGCACCCGCTCGAACACCGCCTTCCTCGCCATGCGGGCGGCGACGTGGCGTTCGATCTCCTCCTCGGTGTACGCGGGCCGCCGCATCTCGTACAGCGCCTGCGCGTACTCCCGCGTCTGCAGCAGCCCGTGGATGTGGAGTGCGGCGTACGCCCCCAACTCCACCGCCTCGTCCTCCAGCTTGGCCAGGTCCCGGACCTTCTTCGGGTAGCGGGCCCGTTCCACGTCCTCCGTCATCGCGGAGATCTTGCCGTCGGCGCCGAGCACCTCGTCGGTCTTGTCGAGGAAGTCGGGCTTGGGGATGCGCCGGGCGCGCTCCACCGCGGAGACCATCTCCTCGCTGTAGCCGATGGCCGCGCCGAGTTCCGACTGCTTCATCCCCGCGGCTTCCCGCCACATCTTGATCTGCCGGCCGACCGCCCTGAGCACGGCCGCCGCCTCTTCGTCCTCCACGTCCTGCCCCTCCCGGTGTGCGAGTTGCACGAGTCGTATGGCCCTGACGCGCGACCGTACAGTCACGCTCTGTGTCGGGGTCGTGGCTGTTCACCGTAGGGAGCGGGCCGCCAGGCTGAGCGGCATGAGCCAAGATCTCCAGCCCCGGGTCACCCGTACCATGGACCTCTTCACGGCGCAGTTGTGCGCTTCTCGGAGGAGTGTGCGAGTTTCCCGGCTGCTCGCCGAACGGGAACTGGCCGCGTGGGGTGTGAAGTCCGAGGCCGCGGCGCACGTCGTCGCCGAACTCGTGGCCAACGCCGTGCTGCACGGACGGGTGAGGGGGCGGGACTTCCGGCTGCGGCTGATGCGGTTCGCGGACGGCACCCTCCGTGTCGAGGTCACCGACCCCCGGGGTGACCGGGTCCCGCGAATCCCGGACCCGGTGGCCGCGTACGCGGAGTCGGGGCGCGGGCTGCGCATCGTGGCGGCGTACGCGGAACGGTGGGGCGTGGAGAAGGCGCCGGCGGGCGCCAAGATCGTCTGGGCGGAACTCGTACCGGGTCGCGGCGACGCGTGACCCGGTGGCGCGCGACGCCAAAAGACCAAAGAACTGGGGGAAAGTACCGGACCCACCCCCACCGCCCCCGCCGGTCACCCGCCCGGGTGAATATGCCCAATGCAACTGGCGCGGCGGGGGAGTTGTGGGGCAGCGTCTGCGGCAACGGCCCATGTCCACACATGCATCGGCCCCCGCCGGGACTGCCATCCCAGTGCGAGGGCCTGATCACCGAGGAAGGCATCAACTTCCCGATGACTGACCAGAACCCTAGCGCGCGGAAGCGTGCGAAGAAGGCGAACGCCCCGCATTCCCACTCCGGGGTCATCCACGTCAACGAGCCGCACCACGACAACTTCACCGTCGTCGGCAATCACCTCGCCCAGCACCCGGACCTGTCGCTGACGGCGATCGGGCTGGCGGTGCACATCCAGTCGCTGCCCGCTGGGGCGCCGATCGGCATCAAGACGCTCGCGGGGAAGTTCACCGAGGGGGAGATCCGGATCGCCGCCGCGCTGCGCGAGCTGGAGGAGCACGGGTACCTCGCACGCACCAAGGAGCGTCTTCTATCGGGCCGAGTGACGACCCGGACGACCTCGTACAACAAGCCGCCGCGCGACCAGCCGAGGCGTGACGACCTGACGCGCATCGAGCCGCCGCGCGACCAGCCGAGGCGTGACGAGCCGACGGGCACCGAGCCGCCGCGCGACCAGCCGATGCCCGACGAGCCGACGGGCATCGAGGCGAGGCGTGACGGGCCGACGCGTGACCAGCGGGTGCGTGATGAGCGTGAGGGTGACGGGTCGAGGGACGGCGAGCCCGCGGAGGGGCCGAGGCGCACGCCCGCTGTCTCCCGCACGCCCGCGCTCTCCCCCCTGCCCGCCCCGCGGCCGTCCTCCACCGCAGCCGACCTCCTCGCCGGCCTGCGCGCCCACGACCCCCGCCTGCTGCTGACCGAGCGCGACGTCCACCGGCTGGCCCCGGCCGTCACCGAGTGGCTGGACCGGGGGGTGCCGCCGACCGCCGTGGTCCGCAGTCTCACCAGCGGGCTGCCGGAGGACCCGATCAACTACCCGGCCGCCTTCCTGGCCCACCGCCTCGCCGCCCACCTGCCACCCCACCTCCCCGCCCCGCCACCGCCCCGGCCGGCCTCGACCGAGGCCGCACCACTCCGCCCGGCACCCCTCCAGAACTGCGACGGCTGCGAACGCGCCTTCCGCTTCCCGACCCCCGGCCACTACTGCCGCGAGTGCCGCGAGAAGCGGGCGGCGGCATGAGCCCCGGGGCGAGCCTTCGGATGAGCGTCGCGTCACCGTCGCACCGCGCGCCGCACCGGTACCGTACGAATGCTGAGCCACCCGCACCGGAGGTCATTGTGAGTGCCCAGACCGACGGCCCGTACGGACCGCTGATTCCCATGCCCGAACTCACGCCGGACGCTTTGCGCGCGGCAGTCGCGCGGATCGCACCGAGCCGGATTCCGGCTCTCACCCAGCACCTCTTCGAGGCGACGACGAACGCGCAGCAGACGCAGAGCTTCGCGCCGCTGCGGGCCTTCGTTCACTCATGGGCCGTGTTCGTGGCCATCGAACGGTACCCGGAACGCGCCGCGCGGCTGCATGAGCTGGAGCGTCTGGTGGACGTGGGTGATCAGGATCCGGCCGAGGCCATTGCCGAGATTCGGGCGATCCGGGAGACCGCAGAGGCGGAGGCCGGGTTGTGACGGACTGGGCCTGGGACTACAACCCGAGCGCGGAGTACGTGACCGACGGATTGCCGCTCGGGGTGGTGGCCGAAGTGGAGCGGATCGCGCACGAACTGGCCGCGTTGGGCCATGACTCCGTGAAGGTCGGTAGACCGATCGACCGCGAAGGCGGCCTGCGCGAGTTCGACATCCTGGGCGGACGTGGGTTCGTCAGCTTCCTGTCCGTGCCGCGTCATGAGTGCGTCTACATCTGCAATGTGACCTGGTACGGCTGAAAAGCGACATCTGAGAGCGCTTTTCCCACACCTCACACACCGTTTCTCTCCCCGAACCGACCGTGAACCGACCGTCTCCGTTCGAATACAGTGCTGAACTGTCCTGACACGCACGGGTGACGGGTGGGGAGGTTCCGGGGTGGGCGCGACGGCCGGCGTGGTCTGGGGGCGTGCCGAGCAGCAGGACTTCCGCAGCCGGGTGCGGGGGACGTTGCTCGGGGCGGCGGTCGGGGACGCGCTGGGGGCACCGGTCGACCGGATGACGGGGGACGAGATCCGGGAGGCGTGCGGCCCGGACGGGGTGGTGGACCTGGTGGCCGCCTACGGGCGGCGCGGAGCCGTCACCCACCTCACGCAGTTGGCGCTGTTCAGCGTCGACGGGCTGATCCGGGCGCAGGTGCGACGGGACACGGGGGCCTGGCACCCGCCTACCGATCTGCACCGGGCGTATCTGCGGTGGGCGACGACCCAGCGGGACTGGGGGCCGGACGAGCGGCGCGCGGAGGACGGGTGGCTGGCCCGGGAGGAGTGGCTGTACGCGCGGCGCGATCCGACCCGGGCCCTGCTGATGGGGCTGGGCGACCAGCGGATGGGGACGCTGGAGGCGCCGAAGAACCCGGACGCCGCCGGGCCGGAGGCGGTGGCGCGGTCGGCGCCGTTCGGGCTGCTGGTGGGGTGGGAGCCGCAACTGGTCGTACAGCTCGCGGTGGAGTGCGCGGCCCAGACCCACGGGCATCCGACCGCCTGTCTCGCGGCGGGCGGTTATGCCGCCGTCGTGCACGCCCTCCTGCGCGGCGAGGCTCTGGAGGGCGCCGTGCAGCGGGCGCTGGCCTTGCTGGCGGCGCGGGTGGGGCACGACCCCGTGAGCGACGCGCTGCGGCTGGCGCTGGGCGCCGTACGGCAGGGCATGCCGGGGCCGGCGGTGGTCGAGGAGCTGGGCGGGGGCGGGGAGTCGGCGCAGGTGCTGGGCGCCGCCGTGTACTGCGCGCTGGTCGCGGAGGACGTACGGCACGGGCTGCGGCTCGCCGTCAACCACGGCGGCCCGTCCGCCGCCACCGGGGTGCTGACCGGCGGGCTGCTCGGCGCCCTGCACGGGGAGACCGCCCTGCCGCCGGGCTGGCTGGTCGAGCTGGAGGGCCGGCCGACGATCCTCGAACTCGCCGACGACTTCGCCATGGAGATGACCCAGGGCCCGGCCCTGCACAACCCGGCGGGCGCCTCTCCGGGCTGGCTGTCGCGCTACCCGAGGGCGTGACGGGAAGGAATCGATCCCGAGCCACCGCCGTCCCGCGCCCCGGTCACCGCCGTCCCGCGCCCCGGTCACCGCTGTCCCGCGCCCCGGCCGGCGGCGTCCGGGCGCACGGCTCAGCGGCGTCCCGGCGCCCGCTCAGCGGCGGATGAGCCCCAGGTCGGTGGCGGTGGCGACGGCGGCGGTGCGGGAGTCGACGTCGAGCTTCGTGTAGATGCGGGCGAGATGGGACTTGACCGTGCCCTCGGTCAGGTGGAGGCGGGCGGCGACGGCCTGGTTGGAGAGGCCGTTGGCGACCAGGGCGAGGACCTCGGTCTCGCGGCGGGTCAGCGCGGTGCCGGGGGTGCGCAGCCGGTTCATCAGCCGGTCGGCGACGGTCGGTGCCAGGGTGGTGCGTCCGGCGGCCGCGGTGCGGACGGCGGCGGCCAGGTCCTCGGGCGGGGCGTCCTTGAGGAGGTAGCCGGTGGCGCCGGCCTCGATGGCGGGCAGGGTGTCGGCGTCGGAGTCGTAGGTGGTCACGATCAGCACCCGGGGTGCTCCCGGGCGGGCGGTGATCCGGGCGGTGGCCTCGGCGCCGCCCATGCCCTTGCCGAACTGGAGGTCCATCAGCACGACGTCGATGTCGCCCTCGGCGGCGCGGGCGACGGCCTCCTCGGCGGTGGCGGCCTCGGCCCGCACGACCAGGCCGGGCTCGGTCTCCAGCACGGCGCGCAGCCCCGCTCGTACGACGGGGTGATCGTCGGCCAGGAGCAGGCGGATGGGGGAGTCGTCGGTCACGGGCGGGCCTCGGGGTGTGTCTCGGGGTGCGTGTCAGGGGCGGGCGCGGGGCCGGACTCGCGGACTCCGTGGCGGGGCTCGCGAACTTCGGGGCCGGGCTCGCGAACTTCGCGGCCGGGCTCGGGACCCGTACCGGCGGTGCCGTCGGCCGACGCGGTCAGGGGCAGCCGTACCGACAGGGCGGTGCCCCGGCCGGGGGCGGACACGACGGTGAGGGTGCCGCCGAGGGCCTGGGCGCGGGCCCGCATCGCGGCCAGGCCGAAGCCGCCGGTCTCGGGGTCGGGGGCGGGCAGCGTGTCGGGGTCGAAGCCGCGTCCGTCGTCGACGATGTCGAGGGTGACGTGGTCGCCGAGCCGGCCGAGGGTGACGTCGGCGGTGCCGGCCTCGGCGTGGCGGACGGTGTTGGCGAGGGCGGACTGGGCGATGCGCAGCAGCGCGACCTCGTGTGCGGTGGTGAGCGGGTCGGGGTCGCCGGTGAGGTGGAGGCGCGCGGTGAGCGGGTGCCGGGCGGAGGTGGTGGCGCACAGGCGCTCCAGGGCGCCGGCCAGGGTGGTGCCCTCCAGGGTGGGCGGGGTGAGGGCGGCGACGAAGCGCCGGGCCTCGGCGAGGTTGTCGACGGCGGCCTGCCGGGCCTGGTCGACGTAGCGGGCCGCGTTCTGCGGGGTGTCGGGCAGCGACCGTTCGGCGGCGCGCAGCAGGAGCTGGATGCTGGACAGGCCCTGGGCGAGGGTGTCGTGGATCTCGCGGGCCAGGCGGTCGCGTTCGGCGAGCACCCCGGCGGTGTGCTGGGCGGCGGCCAGGTCGGCGCGGGTCGCGGTGAGTTCCTCGATCAGCCTGCGGCGGTTCTCGCTCTCCCGGTACAGCGCCTGGTAGCCCCACACCACGGCGACCGCCACGGCGGCGCCCAGCGCCGGGCCGATGGCCATGGCGGGGCTGAAGGAGTGCTGGTGGGCGGCGAAGCCCGCGACGGCCGCGGCGGCAGTGGCGGCCACGGCGGCGAGGCCGGCGCGGCCGGGCAGCAGGTGCAGTTGCAGGAAGTAGAGCGGGAAGGCCACCCACACGGCGTCGGGCGTCAGGACGAGCAGCACCAGCCAGCAGACGGCCACGGCGGCCAGCCACAGCGCGGCGGCCCGCCGCGAGCCGCGCACCCGCGGCAGCAGGGGTCCGACCGCGTACACCAGACCGCACACCGCCGCTGCGGCGACGACCGCTCCGGCGTGGGGCCGTCCGTCGGCGACGGCCCGGCCGGCGGCCAGCGCGAGCAGGCCGATGACCAGCAGGTGCAGGCACCAGGCCAGGACCCGGGTGGTCGGGGTCGGGGCGGGGGTGGGGGTGGGGACGGCGGTGTTCACGGTGTGTCCCAGGTTACGGACACCGGCGCTTCGGGGCCTCCATCGAAAGATGCAACCCGGGTGCCGCCTTACGGCCCGTGAAGTGCGGTCCTGAGCCAGGCGCGCGCACGGGGGGCCGACGGCGACCGTGGAGTCGTACCACTGCCATTGCCGCTACCGCCGTAGTCGTCACCGCCGCCACCGCTGGAAAGGACAGGCCGAGGCCGTGTTCGTCGCCTGGAGAGACCTGAAGTTCGCCAAGGGGCGCTTCGCCCTGATGGGGACCGTCATCGTGTTGATCACCCTGCTGGTCGGGCTGCTGTCCGGGCTGACCGCCGGGCTGGGCCGGCAGAACATCTCCGCGATCACGGGCCTGCCCGCCGACCGGATCGCCTTCCAGGCGCCCGGCGGCGGTCAGGACCTGTCGTACGCCAACTCCTCCGTCACCGAGCGGCAGTGGCGGCAGTGGTCCGCGGCGCCCGGCGTCGAGAGCGCGGAGCCGCTGGGGATCACCACCACGAAGGCCACGGCGGGGGAGCGGAGCGCCGGGGTCTCGGCGTTCGGCGTCGAGTCCGGCTCCCGGCTCGCGCCGGAGGCCGACCGGATCGGGGGCGGCGCGGTGGTGCTGTCCACCGCGGCCGCCGACGACCTCGGCGTGCGGGCCGGTGACGCACTGACCCTGGCGGGGCTGCGGCTCACGGTGGCAGCTGTGGCGGGCGACGCCCACTTCAGCCACACCCCGGTGATCTGGACCGGCCTGGACACCTGGCAGCGGATCGCGCCGCCCGCCGGTGGCACGACCGGCCTTCGGGCCACCGTCATCGCCCTGGACACCACGGCGGGCGCCGACGTGGCCGCCACGGACCGCCTTGTCGGCACCCGCACGGTGTCCGTCGGGGACTCGCTGTCCGCGATCGGCTCCTACACCTCCGAGAACGGCTCGCTCCAGCTGATGCGCGGCTTCCTGTTCGCCATCTCGGCCCTCGTCATCGGAGCCTTCTTCACGGTCTGGACGATTCAGCGCAGCGGTGACGTCGCCGTCCTCAAGGCGCTCGGGGCGTCCACCGCGAGCCTCCTGAAGGACGCCCTCGGACAGGCCGTCGTCCTGCTCGCCGGCGGCACCCTGCTCGGCACCGGCCTCGCCGTCACGGTCGGCGCGGTGGTGTCCGACAGCGTGCCGTTCCTGCTGACGCCGGGCACCGTCCTGGTTCCGGCCGTCGTGATCGTCCTGCTGGGTGTGCTGGGGGCCGCGCTGTCCATCCGCCGCATCACCTCCGTCGACCCGCTGACCGCCCTGGGGAGCGTCCGATGAGCCCGCGCCGGACCGACGACAACCCGGCCGGTGCCCGATGAGCCCGTACCTGACCGAGACCACCCCGCGGAGCGCCCGATGAGCCTGAACCTGACCGACGTCACCCTCACCTACCCCGACGGCGACGGCCGGCTGACCGCACTCGACCGCGTCACCCTCGACGTGCCGCGCGGCAGCCTGACCGCCGTGGTGGGCCCGTCCGGCTCCGGCAAGTCCAGCCTCCTCGCCGTCGCCGCCACCCTGATCACCCCCGACTCCGGCACCGTCACCGTCGACGGCACCCCCACCACCGGCCTGAGCCGCGGCGAACTCACCGCGCTGCGCCGCCACAAGATCGGCATCGTCTTCCAGCAGCCCAACCTGCTGCCCTCCCTGACCGCCGCCGAACAGCTCCAGGTCATGGCACGGATCGACGGCCGGAAGCCCCGTACGGCGCACGCCCGGGCGATGGAACTGCTCGACGCCGTCGGCCTCGCCGACCGGGCCGGCCGCCGTCCCCACCAGTTGTCCGGCGGCCAGCGGCAGCGCGTCAACATCGCCCGTGCCCTGATGAACGACCCGACCGTCCTCCTGGTCGACGAGCCCACCAGCGCCCTCGACCACGAACGCGGCGCCGCCGTCCTGGACCTGATCACCCGCCTCACCCACCAGCGGGCCACCGCCACGGTCCTGGTCACCCACGACCGCGCCCACCTCACGGCCGTCGACCGGATCGCCGAGGTCCACGACGGGCGGCTGCGCGTGCCGGCCTCGCCCCGCCCGTCGGTGGCGTAGGCGGTACGGGGCCGACGGACGCGGGTCAGTCCGTGACCGTGCTGCCCACCCTGCGGGGTCGGGTCACCGCATCAGCTCCCCCGCGTTCACCAGCAGCGACTGCCCGGTGATCGCCCGCGCCCGCTCCGACGCCAGGAACACCGCCGCGTCCGCCACATCGCCGTCGGTCGCCGGTTCCGGCAGGGCCATCCGCTCCGTCAGGCGGGCCAGCACCTCGTCCTCCGGTACGCCCTCGGAGCGCGCCGCCGACCGCACGTACGCGCGCACCGGCGGGCCCCACATCCAGCCGGGCAGCACCGAGTTCACGCGGATCCGGTACGGTCCCAGCTCCCGCGCCAGCGAGTACATCGCACTGGTCAGAGCGCCCTTGGACGCCGCGTACGCGGTCTGGCGCACCTGCGTCGGCGCGGCCACGGCCGACTGGGTGCCGATGAACACCACCGCCCCGCCGCGCTCCTTCAGCGCGGCCAGGCACGCCCGCGTCATCCGCAGCGTGCCCAGCAGGTTCACGTCCACCACCCGCTGCCACACCGCGAAGTCGGCGTCCTCCAGGCCGCCGAAGCAGGTGTCCAGCGCCGCCACGTGGACCACCGCGTCGATCGCCCCGAACCGCTCCAGCGCCAGCGCCGCCAGCGCCTCGCACTGCGCCTCGTCGGTGATGTCGGTCGCCCGGTACGCCGTGCGCTCCCCGCCCGGATCGATCGCGGCCGCGGTGCGGGCGAGGTGCGCCTCGGTCCGCGCGCCCAGCACGGCGTTCCCGCCGTCCCGCACGACGGCGGCGGCGACCCGGTGGCCGAGCCCCGCCCCGACCCCCGAGACGACCACGGTCCGGCCGGTGAGCGGAGCTGCTGACATGACGGGCCTCCCCGGGGCTGGCGCAATATCTGACGGGTCGTCAGAGTAGGGGCGGAGGCAGGAAAGGGGAACGCCATGAGCGAGGACACCCGCCGTGAGGACACCGGCGATGAGGACACCCGCAGGGAGGCCGCCCGCCGTGAGGACACCGGCAATGAGGACACCCGCAGTGAGGTCTACGCCGAACTGGCCGCCGTCGGACCGTACGGCGTCCGCCCCGGCCACGCCCTGATCACCCTGGTCGAACCGCACCCGGGACACGAGTACGCCTACAACCGCTGGTACGAGGACGACCACTACTACGCGGGCGCCATGGCCATGCCCTGGATGTACGCGGGCCGCCGCTGGGTGGCCACCCGCGAGCTGCAACTGCTGCGCTACCCGGAGAAGTCGGCGGTCGCCGAGCCGGTCACCGCCGGCTGCTACCTCTCCACGTACTGGATCACGGCCGGCCGGTACGCCGACCACATGCGGTGGACGGTCGCCGTCAACCGGCGCCTCAA
Organism: Streptomyces sp. bgisy159; assembly: GCF_057707805.1. Taxonomy (NCBI): domain Bacteria; kingdom Bacillati; phylum Actinomycetota; class Actinomycetes; order Kitasatosporales; family Streptomycetaceae; genus Streptomyces; species Streptomyces sp. bgisy159. Next base: position 14,910 of record NZ_JBYIQX010000043.1, read on the forward strand.
CCGGGACGCGCGCGTCTACCGGGACCGCACCCACGTCCTCACGGCCTTCATGGACCACGAGGTCACCGTGTACCGCGACGGCGCGGCCGGGCCGCGGGACTTCCACGCGCTGGACCACCCGTACGCCGGGCTGGTCCTCGAAGTGGTGGACGCGCCGTCCCCCGCGGCGCGCGCCGAGCTGCTGGAGTGGCTGCGCGCCCGCCACCTGCCGAAGCTGCTCGCCGGGTCCCCGGCCGCGCTGGTCACCGTGTTCCGGCCGACCCCGTTGCCGCTGGACCGCATGAGCTACGTCAAGCAGGTCGAGGGCGTCGACACCCGGCTGACCCTGCTGTGGTTCCTGGAGGCGGACCCGGCGCGGTGCTGGGGCGAGCACTTCACCGGGCTCGACGAGCGGGTGGCGGAGTCGGGGCTCGGCCGGGTCGAGCTGGTGGCCCCGTTCATCCCGACCGTCCCCGGCACCGACCGCTACGTCGACCGGCTGCGCTGACCCGGGGCACGGACGGTCAGGGCGACGGCGACGGTGACGACGCCTGAGCCTGCTCCTTCAGCTCGTCCGGGCACGGGGTGCCGCGCGGCAGCCCGTAGGGGGCGCCCAGCCGGTACGTGCCGGGCTTCGGGGCCAGCAGCATCGTCCACTTGTCGCCGTCGGCGTTCTCCTCCGCCTCCATCAGGCAGCCGTGGACGTTCTCGTACGTCTTCGGCTCGCCCTCGGCGCGGTCCTTGGACGCCTCGGTCTCCTGCGGCGGCTTCAGGCGCTTGCCGTCCGGTCCGACGATGCTCAGCCAGGGCGAGTACGGCATCCGCACCAGCACCGGACCCGGCGACTTCACCTCGATCGTCCACTCCTCCTGGTCGGCGATGAGCACCTCCGCGTCCGGCTCGGCCAGCGGCGTCGGGTCGATCACCTGGAACAACTGCCAGTTGGCGTCGCCCCAGATCTGCTGCAGGTACGGCAGCCCGCGCTGCAGCAGCTGCCGCTCCCGCTCGCCGCCGTCACCGTCCGGCGCGTCCTTCGGCAGCACCACGTACCGCACGGACCAGCGCTTGAGCCACTCGTGGTAGTTCGCCGAGTTCAGGGTGTCGTCGTAGAAGAGCGGGTTGCGCTTGATGTCGGCCTGGCGGTTCCAGCCGCGCGCCAGGTTGACGTACGACTGCAGGGCCGACGCCTCCCGGTGCGAGCGGGCCGGGACCACCTCGACGCGGCCCCGCTCGGCGCCGACGGTCTGCAACTGGTCGACCAGCGGCGCCAGCTCCCGCGCCCACGCCGCCCGCGGGGTGGTGCGCACCACGTCGTCGACCGACTTCACGCCGATCCACACCACGAATCCGGCGGTCGCCAGCGCGATCACGTACCACTTGAAGGTGCGCGGCACCGCGAACGGCAGGGCGCACGCCAGCACCACACCTGCGAACAGCATCGACAGACGGGTGATGTTCGACCCGATCTGCGAACTGATCAGCCACACCAGCAGCACACCGAGCCCGTACACGGCCGACGTGATCCGCACGGTCTTCCAGTCGTGCGGCACGACGGCGTAGACGATCCCCGAGTAGACCAGGGGCAGGACGGCCGAGCCGAACGCCATCGGCTGGGTGCCGGAGAACGGGAACGCCAGGGCGGACACGGCGACGACCGCGGACGGCGCGATCCCCAGCGCCCAGGCGCCCGGCAGCCGCCGCTGCAGGAACAGCGCGACGGCGACCAGCCCCACGAACAGGCCGGCGACCGGCGAGCCCATGGTGGCGAGCGCGGCCAGCGGCGCCGCACACAGCCCCTTCGCCCAGCGCTTGTAGCGCCAGCGGTGCGGCCAGCAGAACACGACGGCGACCGCGCCGAGCGCGAACATCATGCCCAGGCCGAACGTCACCCGCCCGCTCGCCGCGTTGCACAGCAGCGCGAAGACACCGGCCAGCGCCGGCCACAGGGGGTCCTTGACCGGTCGGCAGCGCAGCAGGATCAGCGTCAGCAGGCCCGCGGAGACCGTCCCGGCGATCATCATCGTCGTACGGACGCCGAGGACCGACATCAGGTACGGCGAGACCACGCTGTACGAGACCGGGTGCATGCCGCCGTACCAGGCGAGGTTGTACGCCGAGGCCGGGTGGCGGCCGACGAACTCCGCCCACGCGTCCTGCGCCGCCAGATCGCCGCCGCTGTTCGCGAAGGTGAAGAACCAGACGACGTGCAGGATTCCGGACAGGGCCGTCATGGACAGGACGGGGTGGCGCCGGACCAGCGGGCCGAGGCGTCTCGTCCAGAGCCGGCCCCTGCCGGCCGGCTCAGCCGTGCCGGAGCCGCCGGCCGCCTCGGCCGGGGGCAGCTGTATTCGCGGGCCGGTGGTGTCCTGGCCCGTACCGGTGTCGTCGTCGGCCCGTGTCGGCTCCGCAGTGGTCACCTGTAGGCACTCCCCGTGTCCCGTCTTCTGATGTCGGAAGAACCTGTCGGTTTCCGCGTCACGGCCGCCGGGTAAGCGACCTGTCCCGTTTCGTGAAAGTAGCACGCACCCCGCCGGGGGAGCTTCCCCGGCGGGATGACGTGCGACGACGGGCGGGCGCCGGTCAGCCGACGCGCGTCAGCTTGTCCGTGAAGCCCGGTTCGGCCAGATCGCGCTGGAGCGCCACGGGCACCTTGACCGCACCGCTGGTGCTGCCGTCGCCCACCGTCAGGGTGCCGACCCTGGTCCCCGCCTTCGCGGAGTGCGGCAGGTCGTCCGCGACGAACGACAGCTCGACCTCCAGGCCCGCCCAGCCGGCCGCCGTGACGTCCTCGGTGACCACCACCGGGGTGCGGCCGCCGAGGCCGTCGTCGACGTACCCGACGACATCGCCCTTCTTCAGGATGGTCGCCGACTCCAGGGCGTCCTGCGCGCCCCGGATCAGCTTGTCGCCGGCGTCCAGGGCGCCGCTGAGGATCGTGTTGTCGTAGCCGCCCGCGGGCTGGCGCAGCACCGCGCCGACGATGGTCCGCGTCTCACCGCCGACCTCCTTCTTCGCGGCGAAGACCAGGTTGCCGCGGGCGGAGGTGGTGGTGCCGGTCTTGATGCCGACGACGCCGTTCCTGCCGACGAGGCGGTTCCAGTTGGGCCAGCGGTTGCCCTTGTAGTCGCGGTACTCCATCATCGCCGCCACCTCGCGGAAGACGGGCCTGTTCATCGCGGCCTTCGCCAGCCTGACCTGGTCGACGGCCGTGCTGACCGTCGTGTCGTTCAGGCCGGAGGGGTCGGTGTACGTCGTGTTCTTCATGCCGAGGTCCTTGGCGGCGGCGTTCATCTTGTCGACGAACACCTGCTCCGAGCCGGAGTCCCAGCGGGCGAGGAGGCGCGCGACGTTGTTCGCGGACGCGATGAGGATGGCCTGCAGCGCCTCGCGCTGGGTGATCGAGTCGCCCTCGGTGAGCGGGACGGTCGACTCGTCGCCCGCGACCGACTGCTCGTCGGCGAGGCGGTCGATCTTGATCTCGGGTCCGTCCTCGCCGCTCTTGAGCGGGTGGTCGCGCAGGATCAGGTAGGCGGTCATCACCTTGGCGACACTGGCGATCGGGACCGGCTTCTCCTCGCCGGACGAGCCGAACGTGCCGATGCCCTGCACGTCGAGGGCGCCCTGACCCTCGGCCGGCCACGGGATCGACGGCTTGTCGCCCTCGAAGGTGTACGTCGACTCGGCGGTGAGGTCGAGCGTGGGGGCCGGGACGGGACGCAGGCTCTGCACCGCCGCGAAGACGACCGCCAGCAGGATGATCAGCGGGGTCCAGATCTTCACCCGGCGGGCCAGCGTGCGCAGGGGGGTGGGCGGGGGCGGCGGGGTGTTCGTCAGCTCGGCCAGCAGGTCCAGCGGCGGCTTGGGCGGCAGGGGCTGCTGGGTGGTGCGCTCGGGGTTCGCGAGCGGGACGAACCTGCTGGTGCGCTCGCCGGTGCGCTCACTGGGGGCCTCGGGGGCGGGACCGTCGGCCTCGGGGGCCTCGGGGGCCTCGGGTGCGGTGCGGTCGGGGGTGGGGCTTGTGGGGGTGGTGCGGTCCGGGGTGGTGCGGTCCGGGGTGGTGCTCGCCGGGGCGGAGCCGTTCACCTTCAGCGTGGTCGTGGGCTGGTCCACCCGGCGCTCGGCGGGGCGTACGGCCTGGAACACGGCGGTCGGCTGATCGACGGCCTTGGCTCGGTCGGGCTTGTCACCGTCGGCGCCCTCGGGGGACTTCCCGGACTCGGCGGGCGCCTCCTCGGACTTCGCGCTCTCGTCCGGCGCGCTCCCGCCCTTCGCCCAGGACGGGGCGCCCGCACGGTCCCGGGGACGCCCGCCGGGGCCTCCGGCGGCTCGGGAGCCGTCCGACGCCTTTCCGGAGCCGTCAGGAGCCTCAGCGCCCTCAGTGCCCTCAGCGCCCTCGGCAACCTCACGGTTCTCGGCGCCCTCAGGGGCCTCAGGCGTCCCTGAGGCTTCGGGGGTGTCGTCGTCGGCCCCCACGGCATCTGGGGCCTCTTCGGCCCTCTCCGGGGCCCGGGAGGCCTTCGCGGCCGATTCCGGCGCCGTGCTCGCCTCGCCCGCCGGGGCGGCCAGCGTGACCGTCTTGAGGTCGTCCTTGGGCTCGTCCTCGGGTTCGCTCTTCGGCGCAGCCGCCTGCTCGGTCTCCGACTCGGCCTCCGGGGCGCTCTGCGGGTCGGCCTCGGGCGCGGTGAAGGTGACCGTCTTGAGGTCGCCCTTCGGCGCCGCCTTCCGGTCCGAGTGCGGGCCGCTCGCCGGGGTGCTCTTCGCGGCGGGCTCGACCTCGGTCTCGGCGTCGTTCTCGGTCTCGGAGTTGTTCTCGGTCTCGGCGTCGTTCTCCAGCTCGGCGTCGGCGTCGGCGTCCGGGCCTGCCTCCGGGGCGGCCTTCGAGGACGCTCCCGCGTCCGGTGCCGTCTCCGTCTCCGTCTGAGTCTCCGCCTCCGGTTCCGGGCCGGTCCTCCCGCCCGTCCCCTCCGGCGTCCGCGGGTCGTCGCCCGGAACGGTTTCCGCATCGGTGGCCTGAGAGGCCGTCTTGACGGACGTCGCGTCGGCCGGGGCGGAGCCGGGGCTCGGGTTGGGCAGGTCCCGCAGGGAGAGGGTCCTGGTCGCCGTGTCCACACCGCCGCGGGCCATCGCCGCTCGCGGATCGCGGGACTCGGGAACCGGGCCCTTGCCCCCCGACGTCGGTTCTGCCGACGACTCGCGCTGCTTCGAACTGTCGGGGGACTCGCCCGCCACCGATGCCTCCTCGATTACCGTTCCCGTACGACTCACGTTCCGTACGGTGTATCGCCCGCCGGGACACCCGCTCCAGCACGGTGTCCGAACCATGTACCAGTGTCCTGTGTTGCGGGCCCGATCCGAGCGATAGACGAGAACGACATACCTGCCGGTTCCCTTACAAACAGGTCACGCACCCTCGACAGACCAATGTGAGAGGGGTCACCCTGTCATTCATCCACGCGGGGAGGCATGGATGGGCAGGAGCCGCAGAACACTTCCGGAGGAGCTTCTGCTGCTGGCACTGGACCCGGCCACGGGTACCACTGCACAGCCGCAGTCGCTCGACCTCGGTCTGGCCGGAGCACAGCTAGTGGAGCTGGCGTTGGCCGGACGGATAGCCCCAGACGGGGATCGTATCGCCGTGGTCGTGCCACGGCCGACAGGAGATCCGACATTGGACTGCGCGTTGGAGTTGCTGCGAAGGCGCGGCGCTCCGGTACGGGCCGTCCACTGGATCGGAGGACCACGACTGGGCCTCCGCCAGACGTACCTCTCGCATCTGGAGCGGTGCGGCATGGTCGCCGCCGTACCGGGCCAGATGTGCGGGGTGCTGCCGACGACGCGCTACCAGGCGACGGACACCGAGATCAGCCGTGAGATCAGGGCACGGCTGGACTCGGCGATCCGCACCGGCGTACCGCCGGACCCGCGTACGGCGGCGCTCGCCGCGCTGGCGCACGCGGTCGGGCTCGGCAAGCACCTGTACCCGGGCAACGAGGGACGTTCGTCCCGATCCCGGTTGCGGGACCTCATCAGGCACGACCCGATGGGCGGACTCGTCGCGCACGCCGTGATGGACGTCCAGAACGGCGCGGCGGCCCAGCCGCGCCGGGGCACGGCGGCCGGCCAGCCGTCGGAGCCCGCCCGTGGTGTTCCGACGCAGCCGCGCCGGGGTCCCATGGCACGCGCCGTGGCCCACTGAGCCACGCCCTCAGACCCGTTCCGGGAGCCGCAGCGTCTCGCGCGGGGTGCCGGGGGCCGTTCGCTTGCGCGGACGGTTCCGGCGCCCCGCGCGAACGCGTGTCACCACCCTGGCCCACCCCCCGAACTGACGTGTACCGACCGCATATCCCCTGTTTTCCAGCGGTAGAAAGCACCTTGGTGGCAGTCTGCTCAACAGCAGATACGCAAAGTGTTATGTACAGGTACACAGCCGGAGGTGACGTCCCGTGGCGTCCAACACCAACCCCACCGTGCGCCGTCGACGGCTGGGCATGGAGCTGCGCAAGCTCCGTGAGGCGAAGAAGATGACCGCCGAGCAGGTGGCGGCGAGGCTGCTGGTCTCGCAGTCGAAGATCAGTCGTCTGGAGAACGGCCGGCGCAGCATCAGCCAGCGCGACGTCCGTGATCTGTGCGAGGTGTACGAGGTCGAGGACAAGAAGCTGGTCGAGTCGCTGATGCAGATGGCCAAGGACTCCCGTCAGCAGGGCTGGTGGCACACCTTCGGCGACGTCCCCTACAGCGTGTACATCGGGCTGGAGACGGACGCCGAGTCGCTGCGGGTCTACGAACCCCAGATCATCACCGGCCTGTTGCAGACCCAGCCGTACGCCGACGCCATCGTGCGCGGCGGTTCGCCCGAGGCGCCGGAGGAGGAGATCCAGAAGCGGGTGGAGGTCCGGCTGCGGCGCCAGGGCCGGGTCACCGACGAGCGGGAACCGCTGCGGCTGTGGGTGGTGCTCGACGAGGCGTCGCTGCGCCGGGTGGTGGGCAGCCGTCAGGTGATGCGCGAACAACTGGAGCGGGTGGTCGAGATGGCCCAGCTTCCGCACGTCACCGTGCAGGTGCTGCCGTTCGACGCGGGCGCGCACGCCGGGCTCAACGGCCAGTACTCGATCCTGGAGTTCGCCGACGCCTCCGACTCCAGTGTGGTGTACATCGAGGGCGTCACCAGCGACCTGTATCTGGAGAAGGCGCCCGAGGTGCAGAAGTACACGGTCATGTACGAGCACCTGCGCGCCCAGGCGCTGAACGTGGAGCAGTCGCGTCGGCTGCTCGAGAACGCCGCGAAGGAGTACGCCCGCTGAGACTGCTGTGTCCGCGTGGTGCGGGTGACGCGGGCGGGGCACTGTACACGATCACCCGTATGCCATGGAAGACTCACCTGGAATATGCCACCCGGTTGGGTGAACGACCTCACCACAGTGGCGCCCCGGCCGGTAGCGTCATTTTCGCCATCGAGCAACACCCTTTGGCGCGAAACCTGCGGACCGGCTACCGGAGCGATCATGGCAATTCACCTGGGTGTCACGGAAAAATGGGTGACGTCCTCCTACACCAACAACAACGGCGCCTGCGTGATGGTCAGGTCGACCGAGGAAGCGGCGCTGGACGTCGGGGACACCAAGATCCCCGACGGCCCGAAGCTGCAGTTCCCCGCGAACGCGTGGAGCAGCTTCGTGGCCTCGGTCAAGTGACCGGGTGACAGCACCCCGAAACCGACAGAGCCCTCTCGACAAGATCGCCGTCCTTGCCGAGGGGGTTCGGCTTTTTCCCGGTCAGCGGGCCGACCGCACCGGGAACGCGACGTCGCACACCAGGTCGTCGGGGCCCGCCGCGTCCCAGTCGGCGAAGTAGATCTCGCGGCAGGGGCCGTCGTGTTCCAGGCCCTCGCGCCTCATCCAGGTCTCGACGGCCTCGTACGCGGCGACGATCTGCGGATACGCCACCTGCGCCTTGGTGATCCGGGTGCGGGCCAGCCGCCGGGCCGGCTCCGCGCGGACCCGCGCCCCCGACGCCCGCCCACGCGCCGCCGCCCAGGCCCGCGCCGCCGCCTCGTCGAGGACCGGCACGCACGACTCGGCGGGACCGTCGCTCTCCGCCGACACTTCCGCGTGGTACACGACGAACGGTGCCCCCGCCCCACCCCCGCACTCCCCGGCCGCCGCTTCCAGACGGCTCAGCGAGGCCGGGATCCACACCGGCAACTCGTCCGCGAGGACGTGCCGCACCTCCGTGATCACCACCCGCTGGCGCAGTTCGACGGTCTCGATCCCGAACGTCCCGTACATCTCGGAACTCCCTCCCGAAAGTCGTCCACGGAGGTAGCCGACGAGTGCCCGCTGGGCCGACAACCGGGCCTCCACGTCCGCCCAGTAGGCCGCCAGCCGGTCGGCAGCCGCGCCGCCGCCGTCGGCCTCGACCAGGTCCAGCACCTCCGCGACCCGCGCCAGCGGCATGTCGAGCCGGCGCAACAGTGCCACGAGACGGGCGCGTTCGATCTGGTCGGCGCGGTAGCGGCGGTAGCCGGTGACCGGGTCGACATGGGCGGGCGGCAGCAGACCGAGACGGTCGTACCGGCGCAGCGCCTTGGCCGACAGCCGGGTGCGGGCGGCGAACGCACCGATGGTGAGCAACTCGGTCACCGTGCCCCTCCCCGTCCCTCCCCGTCGTCCTCCGTCGCCGGGCGACCCTTCGCCCGGCGACGGCGACAGTGCGGTCTGCCCCAGGGGCAAGGTCAATCCGTACGGCTCAGCCCAGTTGGGCCTCGATGGCCGCGACGACCTCCGGGGCCTCCGGCTCGGTCTGCGGGGAGAAGCGGGCGACCACGGTGCCGTCCCGGCCGACGAGGAACTTCTCGAAGTTCCAGCGGATGTCCCCGCTGTGCCCCTCGGCGTCGGCGAACCCGGCCAGCCGCTCGTACAGCGGGTGCCGGCCCGCGCCGTTCACCTCCACCTTCTCCGTCATCGGGAAGGTCACCCCGTACGTCGCCGAGCAGAACTCGGCGATCTCCTCGGCGGTGCCGGGCTCCTGGCCGAGGAACTGGTTGCAGGGCACGCCGAGCACGGTGAAGCCCTGCGCGGAGTAGCGCTCCTGGAGGCGCTCCAGCCCCGTGTACTGCGGGGTGAGGCCGCACTTGGAGGCGACGTTCACGACGAGGACGGCCTTGCCGGCGTACTGGGCGAGGTCGGCGGTGCCGCCCTGCAGCGCGGCTATGTCTACGGAGAGGGGGGATTCAGTGGTCATGTGTCGGATGCTATCCGCGGGGCGTCCGAGGCCGACCGCGCGGTGCCCTGCGCCCCCGCTCCCGTCCCCGTCCCCGCCCGCGCATGGGCCAGGGCCAGGGCCAACGTCACCGTGACCGACGCGACGGCCGTCAGCGCCATCGCCGCCGCGGGCGAGGTGAGTTGAGCCGTCGCTCCCGCCAGCGCCGCCGCCAGCCCCTGGACGGTCAGCATGCCCGAGGAGTGCAGACCCAGCGCGTGGCCGGTCAGGTGGGGCGGGGTGTGCGCCATCAGCTGTTCCTGCTGGACGAGACTCGCGCCGAACCCGGTGGAGGCGACGGCGGCGCACAGGCCCGCGAGGGGAAGCGGGGGGTGCAGCACGAACAGGGTGTAGGGCGCCGCGAGGAGGAGCAGCAGCGGGGTCGCCGCCCGGCGGCGGACCCGGGGCGGCAGCAGGCGGCCCACGGTCAGGTCGCCGGCCAGCATGCCGAGCGCCGCGCAGGCGAACAGCGTGCCCGCAGCGTCGGGGGCGTACGGCACGAAGAGCGACTCGCAGCCCACGACCAGCCCGTTGGGCAGCCACAGGCCCAGGTAGACGAGGCGGCGCGGGCGGGCCGACCACAGCAGGGCGTTGGTGCGCCAGGTCTCGGCGGGGGAGGGACGGCCCTGCGCCCGGGGCGGGCGGCGGGCCAGGCCGAGCCGGGCCACGGCGGCGGCCACCCCGTACAACAGCGCGCCGAGGAGAAGGGCGGTGCGCGGGGTGAGGAGGGCGAGCAGGGCACCGCCGGCCGCGTAGCCGGTGATCTGCGTGAGCCCGTGCATCATGTTGAAGACGGCACGTGCGGGCAGATAGCCGTCGCCGGGCAGGATCTCGTGGAGCAGGCCCCAGCGGACTCCTCCGCCGAGCGCGGCGATGAGGCCCTGGAGCAGGACGGTCAGGAACACGCCCCACAGCGGCAGGCCGGGGACCGCCAGGATCGCCGTACCGGCCGCGAAGGCGGTGGACACGCCGGCCAGGGCGGCGCGCGGGGGGAGGCGGTCCGCGCCGGACAGCAGCACGGTGGCGCCGAGGACCTGTGCCAGGGCCGGCCCGAACATGCTCACCGCGGCGAGGAACGGCGAGTCGGTGGCCCGGTACACGAGCGTGCCCAGTGCCAGTCCGGCGAGGGTCTGGGCGGCGGTGTGGGCGGCGGAGGAGAGGAAGAGGGGACGGAACTCGGGGGTGCGCAGCAGGTCGGTGTAACGCATGGGGGGAGTCTGGGAGGGGCCGCCGGAGCGGGGTTAATGTTTCGCGCCGGTGCGAAAGCCGGTGCCGTAGTGGGGCCGTGCCGGTACCGGTGCGGGACGGGGCTCGGGGACGGGCTCGGGAGGGGGCCGGGATGGGCTGGTGGCAGCTGAACGCGGACACGCTGGCGCGCAGCCGGTTCGTCGTGTCGCCGTTCGCGGAGACCTTCGCGTGCCTGAAGCTGCTGCACGGCGGGGTGGCCGCGCACCCCGGCGAGACCGAGTGGCTGCGCGCGTACGGGCCGGCGTACCGGCGGCGGCTGGCGGCGGACCCGGTCACCGCGCTGCTGGTCCGCGCCGGGCTGGGGCGCACCTGGATCGCGGACTTCCTCACGCCGACACCGCGGGCCGGGGAGGACTTTGCGGCGGTGGTGGACCGGGTGCGGTCGGTGCTACCCGCCGACGCCCGGGCGCATCTGCGGACGTCCCTGGACGGGCCGCTGCCGGACGCGCTGCGGCGGGACGACCTGCCGGAGCGGGCGGCGCTGCTGCTGGAGTGGGTGTGGGAGCGGACGGTACGGCCGTCCTGGGAGCGGCGGCGCCGGGTCCTGGAGGCCGATGTGGTCGCCCGGACCGTGCAGGTCGGCCGGGGCGGCTGGGCGGCGGTCCTCGACTCGCTGCGGCCGGGCACGCGCTGGCTCGGGGAGAGCCGGTTCCAGGTGAACCCGCACGCGTACCCGCCGCGGGAGATCGCGGGCGCGGAGCTGGTCTTCGTGCCGGTGACGCCGGTGACCGGCTGGGTGTCGTGGGAGGGACGGGAGCGGTACGCGGTGGTCTACCCGTGCGGGGGCGCGCTGGCCGGTGACGCGCGGGGCCGGGCGGTCCCGGCCGCCCTCGGCGCGCTGCTCGGGCCGGCCCGGGCGACGGTACTGGTGCTGCTGGCCGGCCCGCTGAGCACCACCCACCTGGTGGCCCTGACCGGGCAGGCGCTGGGCTCGGTCGGCCGGCACCTGCGGATCCTCAGCGACGCCGGGCTCGTCGAGCGCCGGCGGGCCGGCCGGTCCGTCCTGTACTCACGGACGCCGGCCGGGGAGGTTCTGGTGGAGGCGGCCCGGGCGGCGCCGGGGGCCGCGGGGGCGGCGGGGGCGGGGGCCTCCGGTGCTGCGGGGGAGAGGGCGGTGGCGGCGGTGGGGGATCCGGCGGCACCGACGGGGGAACCGGCGGTCGGTCCCGGGGGACCGGGCGTGTGATTCGCCTGCCGCGGGCGGGCGACAGCGGGCAGGATGCGGTGCGGGAAGCGCGCGAGATTCGGCCGCTTCGGCCGGGGAGGTCCGCTCATGCCGTACAGCTCTGTGCAGTGGCCCCGACGCAGCCTGTTGGGCGCGGTCCGGGAGGAGGCCCGGCGGGAACTGCTCGCAGCCGGGGTGCGCACGCCGTTCGAGGCGGGCGAGGTGCTGCTGCACGAGGGCGCCCGGGACCGTCATGTCCTGCTGCTGCTCGGCGGTTTCGCCAAGGTGACGGCGCGCGTGGAGAACGGTGAGGAGTCGCTGCTCGCCGTACGGGTCGGCGGGGACACCGTGGGCGAGATGGCCGCGCTGGACGGCTCGCCCCGCTCGGCCACGGTCACGGCGTGCGGCCCGCTGACCGCGCGGCTGCTCCAGCCGGCCGCGCTGCACGCCCTGCTGGCCCGCCGCCCCGACATCCATCTGGCGCTGACCGGGATCATCGCCGACCGGCTGCGCTGGGCCAACCGCAGACGCCTGGACTTCCGCGGCTACCCGGCCAAGGTCCGGCTGGCCCGGCTCCTGGTGGAGCTGGCCACGACCTACGGGCACCCCGCCGACGGCGGCATGGTCCTCGGCTGCCGGCTCACCCAGCCGGAGCTGGCCGCCCTCACCGGTGCCGCCGAGACCACCGTCCACAAGGGCCTGCGCGAACTGCGCCGGGACGGCCTGCTGGAGACCGGCTACGCCTCCACCCTCATCCGCGACCTCGCCCGGCTCCGGGAACTCGGCGACCTCGCGCCGGACGGCTGACGGGAATCAGCCGGACACCGGCGCGTGCCGCGCGCCTCGTCAGCCCCACAGCGGCCGCAGCACGACGAGCAGGCCCGCGCAGACGCCCATCACCGCCGTGCAGGTCACCGCGCCGGTGACACAGCGGTACTTGCGCAGAGCCACCTGGGACAGGAAGCGGATCGTCCGGGACAGCTCCCCGCGCTCCTCGTCGACCGCGGCGACGGCCGCGGCGGATGCGGGCGGGACAAGGCCGGGTTGATCGGGAGGGAAGGAGGCGGCCTGGGCGGGAGGGAAAGAGCCGGGCTGGGCGGACGGGAGAAGGCCGGGCCGGGTGGGCGGCAGGATGTCGGCCCCGGTGGCGAGGTGGGCGAAGCTGTAGCGGTTGGCGCCGTCGGGCCGCTGCACGCGGGGGCGCAGGGTGGCCGCGAGGAAGCCGGCGCCGCCGAACATGGCGCAGACGAACAGGGCGAGCAGCGTTGCCGCGAGTACACCCGTCGGCCCGCCGCCGGCGGCGGCGTCCAGTGCCGACGGGCTCCACGAGCCGGCCGTGCCGACGAGCGCGGCCTGCGCGGCGGCGAGGATCCCGGCCTTGGTGTCGGCGTGCTGGTGGGTGGCCTGCAGCGAGCTGAACATGAACTGGGCGGGACGGCTGTCCGGGCGGCTGTCGAGGGACGGCATGGGGCTCCTTGGTGGCTCTGGCTCCGGCTCGGTGCGCTGCACCCCAGTGAGCCCCGTCGCGGGGCGCGGCACCTGGGATTTCTGCGGGATTCGCCGGGGCCGTCGCCCGTGATGAGGAGCAACCGGCGGAACTCGTCCGTAACTTGTCTTGCCCGCTGTAAGTTCCGCACTCTTCCGCATCCCGTATTTCGACGGGGTCCCGGGCGTGCGCGGCGTGTACGACTGGCATACCGGCGCCCGCCCGGGGGGAGCGGGCGCCGGTGTGTTCGGGAGCGGGGAGTTCGAGTATGGGAACGTTCGGTCGCAGACTGCTGCTGTCGGTCGATGCCAAGGGCTACGGCGGGGCCGACGTGGTCACGCAGCGGCAGTTCCAGGAGGCCATCCAGAGGCTGCTGGCCGAGGCCGCGGCCGCGGCCGGGCTGGCGCGGGAGCGGTGGGAGACGCAGGTCGGCGGGGACTCGGTGTTCGCCGTGCTGCCTCCGGGCGCCTCGGAGCCCGATCTCGTGGACACCTTCATGCGGCATCTCGAAGCGGGTCTGCGGGAGTTCAACCGCAACCGGGTGCGCCAGGCGTGGCTGCGGCTGCGTGTCGTCGTGCACTTCGGGCCGGCCGCGCGCGCCGCCAACGGCTTCGAGGGCCGGGGGCCGGTGGAGACGGGCCGGCTGTTGGACAGCAAGGTGCTGCGGGCGGCCCTGGACGCGGCGCCGGACGCCTGTCTGGCCCTCGCGGTCTCCTCCGTCGTCTTCAACGACGTGATCGGCGAGGCGTACACCACCATGGGCGTGCAGGAGTTCCGCGAGGTGGACATCGTGGAGAAGGAGTACGCGGGACGGGCCTGGATCCGGGTGCCGGGGTACGACGTGCGGGCGCTCGATCTGGGGGCGGCGGTGGCGGCCGGGGGTGGTGAAGCATCCGACGCGCGCCCCCGGAGTGCGCCAACTGCTCCCACGGACACGGTAGTTCAGTCGTTCAACGGAACCGTGCACGCCCCGTGGGCCGTCTTCGGGATCTCCAAGTGACCTGAGTGACGGTTGAGAATGAACGAGGAAGCAGCAGACCCACCCCAGGGCGCGTCCACCGCGGGGCCCGATCGGCCGGTCGAGCGGCCCGACGAGCGGGCGGGGGAACAGCCCGTCCCCTCCGAGCAGAAGAAGCCGCCGGACCGGTCCGAGCGGCCGGAACAGCCGAAGCCGCCGGAACGGTCCGAGCAGCCGGAGCAGCCGAAGCCGCCCGAGGAGCCCGAGCGGACGAAGCCGCCCGACGCAGCCGACGTTTCCGCCGCACCCGGTGCACCCGCCGCACCCGGCGAGGACGACGCCTCCCCGGGCGAGGTCCACTACAACAACGTCAACCAGTACTTCTACGGCGAACTCACCGCCGCGGCCGGAACCTTCGGCATCGGCACCGCCTCCGCCGCCCCCGGCCGCGCCGCCCGCCGCCGCGCCGTGGGCCGGCTCGACGCGCAGGAGGCCGACGCCATCCTCGCGCCCTACGTCAGGCCCCCCGGCTGCTTCGCGGCGGCGGTCGACGCCCTGGAGACCGACGGTGTCGTCGTCCTCGTCGCCCCGCACGGCTCGGGCAAGCGGTCCGGGGCGGTGGCGCTGGTCGCCGAGGTCGCCGAGCGCACCGGATACGTGGTGCTGTCCCCCGGCCGCAGCCTGGACGACCTGGCCGGCGGCAAGGTGGCGTTCGAGAAGGGCGTCGGCTACGTCCTGATCGACCGGATGAACGAGACCTCCTCCCAGACGGCCGACTTCGACTGGCGCCGGGTGCGGGACACCGTCCGCGAGCACGGCGCGCACCTCGTCGTCACCACCGTGCACGGCGACGACGCCGCCCGCGTGGAGTCCGTACGCCATGTCACGTGGCGTCCGCCGGACCTGGCGGCGGCGCTGCGGCTGCGGCTGGTGCGCGCCGGCTGCACCGGGGACGTCGTCGACACGGCCGTCGCCGGGCTCCCGGACGGCTGCCGGATCGGCGAGGTGGCCGCGGCCGCCGAGCGGATCGCCGCGGGCGCCGAACCGGACGTGGTCTGGCGGGAGTACGGCAGCCGCGCCGCCCAGCCGGTGCGCGACTGGTTCGCCGAGCCCCGCACACCGCAGGAATGGGCCGAGATCACCACGCTGGCGTTCGTGTACGGCGCCGACTACCGCGGCTTCGAGACCTGCCAGGAGCGGCTGGAGCGGCGGGTCGAGGGCGCGTTCGCCACGCCGCGCACCGAGGAGGAGCGGGCGGCCGCCGCCGCCCGGGCCGCGGACCGCAGGCTGGCGCTGACCGAGAACACCCTGGTCACCGTGGACCGGCGCAAGCACGGCGCGCTGACCCGCACCGCCCTGGTCTTCCCGTTCCCCCAGTACCGGCAGTGGGTGCTGGAGGAGCTGTGGAACCGCCGCTCCACGCCGTACTGGAACGGGGTGCGGGACTGGCTGACGGACCTGGTCGCCGAACAGCCCGGTCTCGATCTGCAGCTGTCGGTCGCCCAGGGTCTGGCCCTGCTGGCGCTGCCCGCCTTCGACGAGGTCGTCGGCAACTACCTGTACCCGTGGGCGGCCGGGGAGGCGGGCCGCGCCGGGCAGTCCACGGCCACCCTGGTGCTGCAGTGCATGTGCCTGGACGAGAGCCTCGCCGCGACCGCGCTGGGCGTCGCCCGGGACTGGTCGCGCTCCGCCGACCCGGTGCTGCGGTCCTCGGGCGCCGCCGCGTTCAGCGGGGCGCTCGGCGTGCGCTTCCCGTCGGACGCCGTCACCATGCTGCTGCGCCTGGTGCTGCGGCGCGGGGAGGGCGCCCTGGCGCTGGCGGGGCTGGTCGCGGTGCTCGCCGAGTGCGGGGAGGACACCGGCGCGGTGTTCCGGGCGCTCGCCCAGCAGGTTCGCGCCCAGCGGGACACGCTGACCGGACCGCACAAGCGCAACACCCTCGGCGCCGTACTGACCGTGCTGCGCGCCCGGGACACCCGCACCGGACGGCTGGTCTGCGCCGTCCTGCTGGACCGCGACCCGCGGCAGACCGACCGGATCGGCCGGCTGTGGGCGGCGGTCCTGGACCACCGGCCGCGCCGGGGCGTGGCGCTGGCCGGGCTGTACGCCACCCTGCGCGAGCTGCCCCCCGTGTCCGAGCGGCCGGCCGAGGTGGCCGAGCGGTTCGGCGGGGCGCTCGGCAGGGTGCTGCCCGAGGAGGAGCGGACCCGGCTGTGCGAGGAGCTGCGGCACCTGACCGCGTCCGCCGACGCGGCCGTCGCCGCCCTGATCGACACCTTTCTCACCGCCGTACTGAGCACGGAGGACTGACAGGCATGGCTGAGACATACCCGCTGGTCGAGCAGCGGGAGTACGGGCGGGCGGAGCGGCGCGGCGGTCTGCTGCGCAAGCGCACCACGCGCGACGACGAGGAGCTGCCCCGGCTCGCCGCGCACCACGTGCGGGTGTTCCGGGTCGGCGAGGACTACGTCGAGGACCACGGGCAGCTGCGCGCCGACGACCCGGTGGTGGTCGGGGCGAGCTCGGTCACGGTCGTCGACCGGCGGGTGGAGGTGCCCGTCGTCGTGGAGACGCGGATACCCTCCGCCGAGGCGGACGACTTCACTCTGCGGACGTCGTTCTACTGCACCGTCACCGACCCGTGCGCGGTGGTCCGCGACGGCGTCACCGACGTGGAGGCGCTGCTGCTGGCCCATCTGCGCGAGGTGCCCGGGCTGACCGAGGACGGCGCCGACCTGCCGATCCGCGCCACCGCCGAGCTGCGCGCCCGCATCGACGCCCGGCTGACCGCGTACCACGAGATGCGGCCCGCGCAGGTGTCCGGGATGAGCACCCGGCACGGTGTGGTCGAGGTGTACACGCCGGCCGAGATGACCGCGCTCATGGAGGAGATGGCGAAGAACCGCCGTGAGCAGGAACTCACCCGGCAGCGCGAGGAACTCAACCAGCAGGCGGCCCTGGACCGGGCGCTGCGCGAGGCCGAGCTGGAGCTGAAGCGCGAGGAGATCCGCACCCTGCGCGCCAAGCGGGAGGAGGCCAACCGGCACGAGGAGGAACTGGGCCGCAGCCGCCACCGCCAGGTGGAGGACCTGGACCAGGAGCGCGGCCGGCAGGAGCTCGACACCGTGCGCACCGGCTACGACCGGCTCGCCGGCGCCGAACAGCAGGAGTACGACCTCGCCCGGCAGGAGCGGCAGAACCGGTTCGTGCGCGCCGAGCTCGAAGAGGACTTCCGGCTCATCGGCACCAACCCGCTCGCCGCGGACTTCCTGGCCTGGCACAAGGGCGACATCACCGCCGACGACCTGTCCAAGCGGCTGCACGAGGCCGAGGAGCGCCGGGTCACCCGGGCCGACGAGCGGCAGCGGCTCGACTTCGACCGAGACATGGCGCGCCGCGCCTTCGACCGGGACGACGTGCGCTGGCAGGTCGAGCGGGACGACGGCCGCCAGGAGCTGGAGCGCCGCGAGCGCCGCGAGGACACCTCCGCCCGGCGCCAGGAGGAGGCCCGCCGCTGGGACCTGCGCCACGAGGACGAGCGGCGCCGGCGCGCGGAGGAGCGCGCGGACGCCGAACGCGCACAGGCGTACGAGCGGGAGTGGGCGAAGGAGCAGCTGTCGGTCCGCGCCGACCTGGGCCGCCAGGCCATCGACCGGGGCCTGTTCGACAGCGCGCGCAACGACCCGGGCGCCTTCATCAACGGCGTCGGCGATGTGCCGTACCGCCCGTCGGGCCCCGGCCCGCGGTCGGCCGGCGGGAGCGAGGTGCCCGCGGCGGACGCGAAGGGCGCGATCGCCGAGGGGGGCGCGAGCACGTCGCGCGCGCCGGGCGTGAAGGGCGCTCTCGCGGAGGGTGGCGCGGCGCGCACGCCGGGCGCGCAGAGGGCATCGCGCGCCGCCGGTGCGACGCACGCGCCGGCCGGCGGGAACGCCGGCCACGACGGCGACGACGGCGACGACGGAACCGACCCGGACATCCAGGAGGCGGACCTTGGCCAGTGACACCTCGTTCCGCCACACCGCCGAGGCCGCGCGGACCACGCGGACCGCCCAGGACACCGCGGCGGACATCGCCCGTCCGGCCCCGCCGGCCGACGGCCCGGCCCCGCGGCTGCGCCGGCTGATCGGCATCGACGAACCGCTGCTGGACTGGGTGCCGGAGGAACGCGCCCGCTACACCTGGTACGGCGTGCTCGTCGTCAACACCGCCCTGCTCGGTGCGGTCTCCATGTCCCTCGCCCTCGGCAGCTTCCGCTCCGACCTGCCGCTCGCGGTGGTCGCGGTGGTCGCCGTGATCTGGTTCTGGGTGGTCCTCGCCCTGGACAGCTGGCTGGTGTCCTCCACGCACGGCACCTCGGTGCGCCGGTGGACGCTGGCCGTCCGGTTCTTCCTGTCGGTGCTGCTCGGCCTGTTCATCGCCGAGCCGATCCTCTTCCAGATCTTCGACAAGGAGATCCGCCAGGAGATATCAGTCGGCAACGAACGGCAGGTCGCCGACTACAAGGGCATGCTCGTGTCCTGCAACCCCACCGACGGCGCCGACACCAGCGGCCGCGCCGAGTGCGGGGACTTCCAGCTGAAGGTGGCCGGCTCCCCGGCCGAACTGGACCGGCAGATCAAGAGCAACGCCGACCGCACGGTGGCGCTGCGCGCCCAGGTCGACGCCATCCACAAGGAGCACGACAAGAAGCTCGCCACCGAGCAGGAGCTGTGCGGACCCAAGTACTGGATCATCCGGGGCGGCGTCCGGGACGTCACCATCACCTGTGAGCGGGCCCGCGCGGCCCGCACCAAGTACCTGGCCGACAGCGGGATCGAGGCGTACGAGAAACAGCTGAAGGACCTGGTCACCGAGGGCCGGACGCTGGCCGCCCGCAAGGACACCGCCGCCGACGCCTACCAGCCGCAGCTGCAGAAGGCCATCGACGACAAGACCGCCCGGCGCGCCGACGCCCTCGACACCGACGGCATCCTCACCCGCGCCCACGGCCTGAAGGAGGTCGCCGAGGCGGACGGCTTCGCCCTCTTCCTCACCGTCGTGCTGCACCTACTGCTGCTCTGCCTGGACGCCATGCCGGTCATGGTGAAGGTGCTCAGCGGCCACACCACCTACGACACGCTCCTCGGCGCCCGCTACACCGCCACCCGCCGGCTCCACTCCGACGAGCTCCAGCTCCAGCACGCCTGCGCCCGCCTGGAGCACGACGTGCGGCGGCACGCCGTCCAGCAGGACACCGCCGACCGCAAGCGGCGCCTGGAGGAGACCTACCAGCGCGCCCAGGCCGAGCGCGCCGCCCGTGAGCGCGCCGAACTGGACGCCCGCACGGAGCGGATCCTGCGGGCGAGGCGGGTATGACGACACCGTAGAGTGCCGGGGAGGCGACGCGCGGCCGGGGGAGCCGCGCGGAGGGAACGGGGTGAGGGCCGTGGCGGACGTGGTGGATCCCGAGAAGCGGATGATCGCGGAGGCGCGCAAGGCGTTCTTCGTGGTGTTCGCGCTGGTGGCCGTGGTCTGGGCGGTGCAGGTCGCGAACGTCGCCGACGACTACGGCCTGTCCCGGGCGTACGGTGTGGAGTCCGGCGAGGTGGGCGCCCTGCCCGGCATCCTCACCGCCCCGCTGCTGCACTGGAGCTGGGCGCACATCGAGAGCAACTCCGGGCCGCTGTTCGTCTTCGGCTTCCTCGCCGCGTACCGGGGGGTGGCCCGGTTCCTGGGGCTGACCCTGCTCGTCGCGGTGACCAGCGGCATGGCGGTCTGGCTGTTCGAGAGCGGTGACGTGGAGACGGTCGGCGCCAGCGGGCTGATCTTCGGCTACTTCGGGTACGTCGTGGTGCGCGGTCTCTTCGACCGGCATCTCATCGACACGCTGATCGGCCTCGTCATGGCGGCGTCCTTCGCCTATCTCCTCACGGTCGCGGTTCCCGGCACGCCGGGGGTGAGCTGGCTGGCCCACCTGGGCGGTCTGGTGGGCGGCGTGCTCGGCGCCTGGCTCCTGCGCGACCGCGGGGCCCGCCGCCGTACCCCGAAGGCCGTCGAACCGGCGGCCGACCGGTCCGCCGCCCCGGGCCCCGCGGCCGGCGGCACCGGCTCCCGGGCCGACCTGCACAAGGAGCTCAAGGACCTGGGACTGCTCTGAGGGCCCCGGCCTTCGGCGGGTCGGCCCGCCGTGATCCCGGGGAGGGGCCGGTTCTCGCGGAACCGGCCCTTCCGGGTGTGCGGACCTCAGCCGGTGGCGCAGGAGACGGTGGGCCAGGTCCAGTTGCCGTTGTGCTGGATGGTGACGCCCCAGGTGTTGCCGCTGCCGTTGGGTTTGGCGACGAGGGTCTGGGAGTTGGGGTAGGTGGCGCTGATGTTCCAGGTGGACAGGACGCGGGCGGGGGAGGGGACGTTCATGGTGACGGTCCAGTTGCTGGAGCCGGTGACCGAGACGTTGAGGTTGTAGCGGTCGCCCCACTGCTGGCCGGCGGAGAGGGTCGCGGTGCAACTGCCGCCACCGCCACCGCCACCGCCACCGCCACCACCGCCACCGCCGCCGCCGCCGCCGGAACCGCCACCGTCGGGGGCGACGGCGCGTCCTGTCTGCGGGGAGATCATCCCCGCGCACAGTCCCTTGGCGGCCAGGGTCCGGGCGATGCCCGGGACGGCGGCGAGGGTGTTGGCGGACCAGTCGTGCATGAGGATGACCTGGCCGTCGGAGAGCCGGCCGGCCGCCGCCACGATGGCGTCGGTGCTAGCGCCGTTCCAGTCCTGTGAGTCCACGTCCCAGATGATCTGGGTCAGGCCGTACTTGGCCGCGACGGACCGCACCGTCGCGTTGGTCTCGCCGTACGGCGGCCGGAACAGCTTGGGTGTGCCGCCGCCCGCCGCCGCGATGGCCTGCTGGGTCCGGGAGATCTCGGAGTCGACCTGCGCCTGGCCGAGCTGGGTGAGGTGGGGGTGGGTGTAACTGTGGTTGGCGACCCACATGCCGGCATCGACCTGCGCCCTGACCAGGGACGGGTTGGCGGCGGCGTACTGGCCCTCGTTGAACATGGTGGCCCGCAGCCCGTTCTGCCGGAGCGCGTTCAGCAGGCCGGCCGTGTTGCCGGACGGGCCGTCGTCGAAGGTGAGTCCGACGTAGCCGTTGCAGGCCGCGGCCTGCGCGGGCGGGGCGTGGAGGGTCAGGGTGCTTGCCACGGCCACGGCGGCGACCGCCAGTTTCGCGAGCAGGGGACGGAGTCGGAGTCTCATCGGCGTCCTCCCGTCAGCCGGTGGCGCAGGAGACGGTGGGCCAGGTCCAGTTGCCGTTGTGCTGGATGGTGACGCCCCAGGTGTTGCCGCTGCCGTTGGGTTTGGCGACGAGGGTCTGGGAGTTGGGGTAGGTGGCGCTGATGTTCCAGGTGGACAGGACGCGGGCGGGGGAGGGGACGTTCATGGTGACGGTCCAGTTGCTGGAGCCGGTGACCGAGACGTTGAGGTTGTAGCGGTCGCCCCACTGCTGGCCGGCGGAGAGGGTCGCGGTGCAACTGCCGCCACCGCCACCGCCACCACCGCCGCCACCGCCGCCACCGCCGGAACCGCCGCTCCCGAGGGTGATGTTGGAGCTGCCGCTGCTCTGGTAGCCCTCGGTCGCCATGATCATGTAGTAGCTGAAGCTGCCCAGCCGCAGGCCGGCGCGGGACCAGGCGTCGAAGTGGTTGCCCGTGGTGATGGTGCCGCCGGTCCGCTTCTGCTGCCGGACGCTCCAGTACTGGTCGAAGGTCTTGTTGCCCTCGACCGAGGGGGCGTTGTACCGGGTCGTCTTGTAGATGTCGTAGGTGCCGCCGTCGCTGTTGACGGTGCCCATGAAGGTGCCGGTCGGGCGGTAGGTGCCCCAGTTGTCGACGATGTAGTACTCGACGAGCGGGTTGGACATCCAGCCGTAGAGGGCGAGGTAGGCGTTGCCGGACGGGTTGAAGGAGCCGGAGTACGTCACCGTCCGGCGCCCGCCGGTGTTCCAGCCCTTGCCGGCCACGAAGTTGCCGGTGTTGCGCCAGGAGGTGCTGTAGGAGCCGCCGGCCGAGAGGTTCATGGAGACGGTGCCGGGCGAGTCGGTCCAGAACGAGTAGTAGTAGCCGTTGTCGGTGCCGGTCTGATTGCTGGTGACGACCGTGTCGGCGCGGGCGGTGCCGGGGAGCGCCAGCGCGGCCGCGGCGGCCAGAAGGGTGGCACACAGGCAACTGATCAGCAGCCTGAGGCGCCCTGCGGGTGCGTGGGGCATGTGCGGTGTTCCTCCTCGTTGTCGAGGGGCCATGTCAACGGCGAACAGTGTTGGTCTGGCCCTGACAACTGTCAACAGTTTCGGAGGTTGTTGCGAAACGTTCGTGACGCGAGAAGAGGGAACATTGCAGATGAAGTGCGCAGTGGGAGCGCGCAGTGAATTGCGCGAGGCGTCTGCCCGGCGCGGATCGACCCTTAATCGGAGTCATGATTGCGAATGTTTCGATAAGTTTCCGGATCTCAGAACACCTGCAGCACCAGGCAGTTGACGAAGACCGCCGCCGCCCCCAGGGCGAGTGCCACGGCGAGGAGGCGGATTCTGAGGCAGTCGTACCGCTCCTGGTACTCCTCGCGGAGCTGGAGCGCGCGGCCGGCGGTACGGCGCAGGAGCGCCTGCGAGAGATCGAGCCGGTGCCGGACGAAGAGGTCGACCACGTCCTCCCGCTGCGCGGTGGTCAGCCAGTCGAGCCGGTCCGCGAAGGACTCGGCCTCCGCGCGCGCCTGCTCGATCTCGCCCTGCCAGAGCAGGTAGCCCTCCATCCGGGCGATGCCCTCGCGGACCGCGTCGCCGTCCGGCAGCCGCCGCTCCTCGCCGCTCACCGCAGGTCGGCTCGCCGGTCCTCGCCCTCCATGACGAGAGCCGCCAGCTGCGGGTTGTGCAGGTCGAACGCCGGGGACTCGGAGCGGATCCGCGGCAGGGTGACGAAGTTGTGGCGCGGCGGCGGGCAGGCCGTAGCCCACTCCAGGGACCGGCCGTAGCCCCACGGGTCGTCGACGCCGACGGGCTTGCCGTACCGGGACGTCCGCCACACGTTGTAGAAGAACGGCAGCAGCGACAGACCGAGCAGGAAGGAGCTGGCCGTCGAGATCATGTTCAGGGTGGTGAAGCCGTCCGCGGACAGGTAGTCCGCGTACCGGCGCGGCATGCCCTCCACGCCCAGCCAGTGCTGGACCAGGAACGTCCCGTGGAAGCCGACGAACAGCGTCCAGAAGGTCATCTTGCCGAGCCGTTCGTCCAGCATCTTGCCGGTGAACTTCGGCCACCAGTAGTGGAACCCGGCGAACATCGCGAAGACCACGGTGCCGAAGACGACGTAGTGGAAGTGTGCCACCACGAAGTACGAGTCGGACACGTGGAAGTCCATCG
The DNA here is from genome assembly GCF_057707805.1 of Streptomyces sp. bgisy159. Classification (NCBI taxonomy): domain Bacteria; kingdom Bacillati; phylum Actinomycetota; class Actinomycetes; order Kitasatosporales; family Streptomycetaceae; genus Streptomyces; species Streptomyces sp. bgisy159. Next base: position 38,389 of record NZ_JBYIQX010000043.1, read on the forward strand.
GCGGCGAGGCCAGGATGACGCCGGTCAGGCCGCCGAACAGGAACGTCACCAGGAAGCCGGCCACCCACAGCATCGGTGTCTCGAAGGACAGCGAGCCCTTCCACATCGTGCCGATCCAGTTGAAGAACTTCACGCCGGTCGGCACCGCGATCAGGAAGCTCATGAACGAGAAGAACGGCAGCAGCACCCCGCCGGTGACGAACATGTGGTGCGCCCACACGGTGATGGACAGACCGGTGATGGCGATGGTGGCCGCGATCAGACCGAAGTAGCCGAACATCGGCTTGCGGGAGAAGACCGGGATGATCTCGGAGACGATCCCGAAGAACGGCAAGGCGATGATGTACACCTCTGGGTGTCCGAAGAACCAGAAGAGGTGCTGCCACAGCAGCGCTCCGCCGTTGGCGGGATCGAAGATCTGGGCGCCGAACTTGCGGTCCGCCTCCAGGGCGAACAGCGCGGCCGCGAGGACCGGGAAGACGAACAGCACCAGGACGGCCGTCAGCAGCACGTTCCACGTGAAGATCGGCATCCGGAACATCGTCATGCCGGGGGCGCGCATGCAGATGATCGTGGTGATGAAGTTGACCGCGCCGAGGATGGTGCCGAAGCCGGAGAAGGCCAGGCCCATGATGCCCATGTCGGCGCCGATGTTGGGGGTGTGCTCCGCGTCCGACAGCGGGGTGTACATGAACCAGCCGAAGCTCGGGGCGCCGTCCGAGGTGAGGAAGCTGCCCGCGGCGATCAGCGAGCCGAGCAGATACAGCCAGTAGGCGAACGCGTTGAGCCGGGGGAAGGCCACGTCGGGCGCGCCGATCTGCAACGGCATGATCCAGTTGGCGAAGCCGGCGAACAGCGGCGTCGCGAACATCAGCAGCATGATCAGGCCGTGCATGGTGAACGCCTGGTTGTACTGCTCGTTGGAGATGAACTGCAGACCCGGACGGGCCAGTTCCGCGCGCATGATCAGGGCCAGCACGCCGCCGAAGCTGAAGAACGCGAACGACGTCACCAGGTACAGGGTGCCGATCGTCTTGTGGTCGGTGGTGGTCAGCCACTTCACGACCACGTTGCCCGGCCGCCTGCGCCGCAGCGGCAGCTCGTCCTCGTACGACTCCTCGATCCGGCCGGTGGCGGTCCCGGATCCATGGGGGGTGCTCACGTGTGTTGGTCTCCTGCTCGACGTCGCGGCTGCCAGAGCGACCTGTTCCGGCGCGACGCTACAGACGCGCCACGCGCTCGCCACCAGACTCGCCCGCCGCCCCCGGCAGTCACACCGTCATGCGCCCGTTCGGCCCTGCCGTTCACCCGCGCGAGTGCGGGCCGACCGGACCACACTCCCTTCTCGCCGCGCCGGACACGCCCCGCTCCGGACCGACCGGACCGGCCGGACCGCCTCGGGACGCCGCCGGATCGCCTGCCCCCGGAGCCGGAGCCGGAGCCGGAGCCGGAGCCGGAGCCGGCCGGATCGCCCGCCCCGCGTGCCCGCTCCGATCACTCGTCCTCGGGGCCGGCCAGCTCCTGCAGCCGCTCCGCGATGTCGTCCGCCCACTCCTGCGCCCAGCGGCGCAGCCCGGCGATCGCCGCCTCGTCGAGACCGCACGCGGCGAACTCCCGGTCGTCGAGCCACTCCGCGCCGACCAGGCGGGTCTGCAGATCGGTCAGGTCGAAGACGTCCCGGGCGTGCCGTCGGCCCAGTTCCTCCAGCTCGACGCGGCTCCACTGCGCGGCGGCGGCCCGTACGTCGACGAGGTCACGAGCGAGACCGCGGTCCACGAGCGCCCGCACCTTGGTGCCGACGACGTCCTCCAGGTCGAGCACCGGCCCGTACGCGCCGTCCACCGGCGGCCGCCACAGCGCCTCCTTGTGGACGTCGACCTCGCACTCCTCGTCGGTGCCCGGATCGGCCACCATCAGCTGGGCGGACAGCGGGTCCGCGTCCAGCGCGGTGACGCGCCAGCCCCGCTCCTCCAGCCCCGCGCGCACGGCGGCGGCGATCACGGCCATGCCCTCGGGGCTCTCCGTGGCGACGTCGAGATCCTGGCTGCCGCGGTCGACCAGCCCGTGCTCCCCCACCGCGTGCCCACCGGTGAGCGCGAGCGGGTACGGCGTGCCCACGGCGAGGACGTCCGTGAGCAGGCGGCGCTGCAGCTCGGTCAGCGACACGCGGCGGCCCTGGGGCACGCGGTGGGACCGGAGCGGGGAGGCGGTACGGCCATGGACCGATTATCGCCCGCCGACCTGTCGCCCGCTGGTCTGCCACCTGCTGCTCTGTCGTCCGCTGGTCTGTCGTCCGCTGGTCTGCCGCCTGCTGGTCTGCCGCCTGCTGCTCTGTCGCCCGCCGGCGCGGACGGGCGCGCAGGTCAGGCGGAGCGGGGGACGAGAAGCGCGACCCGCGGTGTCCGGTGGTCGTGCCGTCCACCGGAGCGGTGCGCCCAGCAGCCGGCCTCAGCGCCTCGCGCACAGGTACGGGCGGGACAGCAGCAGGCCGACGGCGGTCAGCACGATGCCGAAGTACACCGGCGCGAGGTGCACGAAGTCCGTGTAGTGGATGCTGCCGTGGACCACCACCGCCGGCAGGAATCCGGTGGCGCCCGCCACCGCCAGCGTCCAGAACACCCAGCTCTCGCCGCGTCGCCAGCCCCACGCGGCGAGCGGCACGATCGCTACCGCCGCCGACATCAGCGCGCCCCCGAAGCCCGCCCGGTCATGGGCGATGAACGGCACCAGCCGGGAGTTCGCGGCCTCCAGGGCCCGCGGGTCCGTACCGAGGTACGTCAGGTCGGTCGGCACGAACACCCCCGTCAGACCGACCGCCGAGATGACCGCCCCGCCCACGAAGAGCCCCGCCCCCGTGACGACCAGCAGCAGCTGTCCGACCAGCGCCCTGCGGCGCTCCCGCTCCGGGCCGTCGGGCACCCGCCGCCCGTGCGGCGGCGCGTGCGGACGGCGGCGGACAGCGGCCAGGAACATCGGCAACAGCATCACGGCCGCGGCCGTGTGCAGGGTCTCCACGTAACCGGTGGCGAGGAAGTAGAACAGGGTGGGGAAACCGACCGCCCCCGACAGCAGCAGTACCTCGCGGGCCCACGGACGGCCGCGTCGCATCCCGCCCACCGCGAGACCGGTGTAGAGGGTGCCGATGGACACCAACGTGCCGGCCATGGTGATCCGGTCGTGCTGGAGGAAGTGCACCAGGTGGTGGTTGACCGCGTGCAGGTCGTCCAGCGTCATGCCGAGGTAGTCCCGGTCGTACCAGAGCAGCACCGGTCCCAGAGTGATCGCCGCCGCGCACACCCCGGCGGTGATCATGCCGAGCCCCACCAGCAGCGCCCACCACCAGGCGGGCCAGCGGCGCGGATGCCTCCCCACGTCCCGCCATCCGGGGGCCGGGCCGCCGCTCGGGGTCGCCGCCTCCACCACCCGCGCGAACCACCCCGGCCCCGCCTCGACCAGCACCTCCGGCCGGGCGATCACCACGGCCCCGGGCTCCGCGAGCACCGCCGCCGCGGCCTCGACGCACGGATCGCCGACCCATACGACCCGGGGTGGTGCGGGGGCGGTGGGCCGGTCCGCGGGCGCGGGTTCCTCGGCGCCGGGCGGCCCGGTGGCCGGCCGCCCCGGCGTCTTGGGCGGGAAGGGGTGGGGGATCGCCGGTCCGACGGGGCGGGAGCGCCGCACCCCCTGGGAGATCGCCGGGCCGGGTTCCTCTCCCGGCGTGCGATCCTCCGCGGCGCCCGTGAAGCCGTCGACGTGCGGGGCGAGGGCGGCGCGGATCTCCGGGTCGTCGGTGTGGACGACGACCGGCAGAGTGCGGGTGGCGGTGGCCGCGCGGACGGCGGGCACGTCGTCGGGGGACACCGGGCCGATCTCGACGACCCCGGCGCCGAGCGGCGCCATGGCGTGGACCGTGTCGTGGGCCAGCGACGGCGGTACGCGGATGCCGAGCCGGACCGTCAGCGGCGCACCGGCGATCTCACCGGCCAGCGAGACCGGCGGATGGCGGTGGCCGAAGCCGCGGGCGATCAGGCGGGCACCGGCAGGCCGGGAGCCGATCCGGGCGAGCAGCCGCAGCGCCGTGCGCTGGGAGCGGCGTCGGCCAAGGAGAGCGGCGGCCGCGCCGCGCAGGGGGTGGTACGTCCAGTCCGGCATCAGCGGCCGTCCCCGCCGCGCGCCGGGTCGCCGACACCGCCGGGCGGGGTCCAGCCCAGTACGGGTGTCATGGACCGCAGCGTCGCCCGCGCCGGCGTCAGCCGGGCCGCCGTGTCGCGCAGCAGCGCCGCCGGGGGCCAGGCGAGCTGGGCGATCGCGCCGAGCCGCGCCGAGCGGCGCGAGACCGCCTGGGTACGGGCCCGCCGCAGCCGGTCGTACGAGCGCAGCGCGGCAGTCACGTCGGACGTGCCGTCCAGGCAGTGGGCGAGGGTCACCGCGTCCTCCAGCGCCTGGCAGGCGCCCTGGCCGAGGTTGGGCGTCATGGCGTGGGCCGCGTCGCCCAGCAGCACCACCCGGCCCCGCGCGAACGTGGCCAGCGGCGGCAGGTCGTACAGGTCGTGCCGGAGCACGGCGTCCGGCGGGACGGCGGCCAGCAGACCGGGCACCGGATCCGGCCAGGCCCGGAACCGGCGCAGCAACTCGGCGTGCTCGGGGTGCTCGGAGTGCGCGCCCGTCCGGTCCCTCACGGGGTGCTCGGAGTACGCGCCGTGCTCGGAGTGTGCGCCGTGCTCGGAGTGTGCGCCGTGCTCGGGGTGCGCGCCGTGCTCGGGGTGCTCAGGGTGATCGCCGGTGCCGAAGACCGTGCCGGCCGGCAGGGACGCGGTGGCGAAGCAGTACATCCGCCGGTCCGGCAGTGTCGTGTAGCCGAAGCGTTCGCCCCGGCCCCAGATCGCCGCGCCCTCGGCGGGCGGACGGGTGAGCGGCGCGGTGACCATGCGCCAGGCGGTGTACCCCGCGTACCGGGGGCCGGCCGCCTCGGGCCACAGGGCGCGGCGGACCACGCTCCGCAGCCCGTCGGCGCCGACCACGACGTCGGCCCGGGACACGCCCGCCCGGTGCTCCACGACCGGCCGGTCGCCGTCCGCGCGGACCGCCGAGACCTCGGTGCCGGGCCGCAGACAGTCGGCGGGCAGCGCCTCGGTCAGCACCCGCAGCAGGTCCGCGCGGTGCAGCACGGTCAGCGGATGGCCGAAACGGTGCGCCAGCTCCGCGTTGCCGGTGCGGGACAGCCGGCGGCCCCGCCGGTCGCGCACCCCGCCGAGGGCCTCGACGGCCCCGAGGGACCGTACGGTGTCGGCCAGGTCCAGGGTCTCCAGGGCGCGCAGCGCGTTGGGCCACAGGGAGATACCGGCGCCGACCTCGGTGAACCGCGGGGCGCGCTCCAGCACCTCGACCCGCCAGCCCCGGCGCCGCAGGGCGACGGCCGCGGCCAGCCCCCCGATCCCGCCGCCGACGATGGTCGCGGTGCGCTGCGGCATGGCTCCTCGCTCCGGTTCCGGAGGGCGCCGCCCCCGTTCAGCTGTCCGTCGGTCCGCTGCCCGGGCCGCCGCCGGCACGGCGCCGGCCCTGCCGGGCAGCGCTCATCGGAACACGCCGGCCCACCCCTGTCAACGCGCCGCCGCACCGGCCGGTTCCCCGGCCGTCTGCCCCGCCGCGGGTGCCCTGACCTGCGCCCGGCTGCTTGCGTGCACTCAACCGTCCCACTGAATGCCGAGCTCAGTCATAGGCCCTCAGACACAGCAGCGTGGCGCCGTCGTTCACCTTCGCCGACCAGTAGATGTACCTGTCGTACTGCCCGCGGCGGCAGACCTCGGTGCCGGCACCGGGGGCCGCCCGGTAGACCTCCGTGACCACCAGGATCTCGTTGAACGCGGCGGGGACCGTCCGGTCGGTGCACCTCGGGGACGACAGCATCGCCAGGCGGACCGAGTCGTCGCCCTCGCGCCGGGCGAGCAGGCAGTCGCCCTGGTAGTACTGGCCGGCGAGGCAGAGCGTGGTCCGCTCCCCGCTGCCGGGGGAGTAGTACGACCAGGTGGCCCTGCCCACGCCGGACCGGCAGCCGCCCCCGGTGCCGGTCACCTTCACCCGAGTCCCGTAGCCGCAGGACGTGGTCCGCGGCCGCTCCTCGCTCCAGTCCAGCGTGGTCAGCCCGCCGTAGCCGGTGTCCACGACGTCCAGGCAGTCCCCGTACGACACGCTCCGGAACGCCTCCTCCGTCGGGTCCGGCTCCGGTTCCGGTTCGGGGGAGCTGGTCTCGGGGTCGGGCACGGGTGCCGGGTCGGGGTCGCGGCCGGTGTCCGCGGAGCCGCCGCCCGACGACAGGGCCCCGCCGCCCCCGAGGCCGCCACCGCCGGAATAGGTGAACAGCGGGGTGGGCACGGACCGAGGGGTCTCTTCGCCCCCCTGGTCCCAGGGCTGCCAGAACAGGAGGGCGATGACCAGCGCGGCCAGGAACAGACCACCGCCGCCCGACGATCTTCCCGACGCCGCCTGCTTGGCGACCGGTGGGGCCGCCGCGCGCTGTCTCTCCCGGCGTTCCTGCCCTACCCGCTGCCGCCGTCTGCGCTCCTGCTCCGCCCGCTCCCGCAGGCGGCGCTCCGCTTCCCGCCGTTCCGCCTGCCGCCGCCGCTCCGCTTCCTCCTTTTCCTGCCTCTCCTGCTTCTCCTGCTTCTCCGCGCGCTTGCGGAGCCTGCGTTCCTCCTGCGCCCGCCGCGCCCGCTCCCGTGCCGCCGCCGCCGCCCGCTCCTCCGCCTGCGCTTCGGCCTGCTCCCGGGCCAGGGCGAGGCGCTGCTGACGCAGTACCTCCAGCTGCTCCCGCGTCCGGTGGCGCGAGCCGCCGTCCCGGTCCGCGGGGACGGCGGCGAGGGTCTCCTCCCACAGCCGCCGTCCCTGCTCCTCGTACTCCCTGATCAGCCCGGTCCACCTCGCCGGCAGCCACCGCTCGGCACCCCCGGCCGACGGCTCCCGGCCGAGGCCGGCCGCGACGTGGTGCAGGACGTCGGACGGAGTGGGGCGGGCGGCCGGGGAGAGCGCCAGCAAGGGGAGGACCAGGGGCTCCAGTTCCGCGGGCAGCCCGCTGGTGTCCACCTCGCCGCGCTGGACGAGGGCGAGCAGCCCGATGGAGTGGTCGGTGCGCGCGTACGGCGGGCGGCCGACGGCGAGGAAGAACAGGGTGGCCCCCAGGGCGTACATGTCGGACGCGGTGGTGGACCGCCTGCCGCACGCCTGCTCCGGCGAGGTGAACGGGAAGGTGCCGATGGTCGTGGTCGAACTCGTGTGGTCCTGGGCGTGCGAGATGCCGAAGTCGATGACCCGGGGGCCTTCCCTCGGCAGCAGGACGTTCAGCGGCTTGATGTCCCGGTGGACGACCCCGCGGTCGTGCAGCTCCACCAGCGCCCGGGCGACCCCGGCGGCGACCCGGCGCACCGCCCCGGCGGGCAGGGTCCCGGCCCTCGTGACCAGCTCGGCCAGACTGGGTGCGGCGATGAACTCGGTGGCCAGCCAGGGGCGTTCGGCCTTCGGGTCCGCGTCGAGCACGGTCGCGGTGAACGCGCTGGCGACCCGGGCGGCGAGTCTGGCCTCGCGGCCGAACCGCTCCCGGTCCGCCCGGCTCACGAACCCCTCGGCGAGCAGCGTCTTCACGGCGACCAGCCCGTGGTCGACGACCGTTCCCGTGGGACCGGCACCGGCGCGGGCCCTGGTACCGGCACCGGCCCTGCCACCGGTCCCGGTCCCGGGCGACTCCCGGCGAGCGAGATACACCCGGCCCATGCCGCCGGTGGCTATCCGCCACAGCGGCCGGTAGGGGCCGAGCGACCGAGGATCGTTCGCGTCCAGCGCGTAGAGCTTCATCCCGGCCACGCGGCCTCACTCCCCCTGTGCATCGCCGTACGTCCCCCGTGCGTACCCCACGTGTGCGGCGGTTCACACGGTGCCACGGTGGGGGGCGCCCGGGGAAGGCGGAGGGGTGGCCGGGGCCGAGGAGACGGCCGGTCAGGGGAGTCCGGTCACCGGTCCGCGCCCCCCTTCTGTCCTCCACGCCCCCTCCGGCCCTGCGCGCTCCTCTTCCACCCCCCCAAGCCCTCTGCGCGCTCCTCTTCCCCCGCCACGCCCTCTGCGCGCTCTTCTTCCACCCTCCGCGCTCCTTGCCCGACCGTGCTCGACGCGCCCCCGGCGCGAACGCCTGACCCGCGCCCGCGCCCGCGCACCCACGCCTGCTCCCGGGCCCGCGTCTCGCGCCCGCGCCCCGCACCGACCCGGGGCGCCGGTTCGGGGCACCCGGCTCCGATCGCGGCCCCACCCCGGGGACCGGCGGACGGGGCGGGACAGGCGGACCCGAACAGGGCGGACCCGGACAGGCGGACCCGGACAGGACAGGCGGACTCAGTCGGCAGCCGGCGGCGACGAGGGTCCGTCAGGGCCGTACAGACGGGCCGAGGCGTCCACGTGGGCCAGCCTGCGCAGCGCGCTGAACACCGCCTCCCCCAGCACGGTCCCGATCACCGCGCTCTCCAGGATGTCCTCCACCTCCGTGCGCCGGCCGACGTACGCGAGGTCGGCGCGGGCGACCCGCTCGGCGGCGTCGGCGTACACGTCGAGCAGCTGCACGAACTCCCCGTGCCCCAGCCGGGCCATGGCGGCCAGGGCGCGGGACAGCTCGGCCGCGCCGGGGTTCGACTCGTGCGTCTGCCAGCCGCGCCGCGCGATCAGATCGGCGACGGCCGCGTCCGCGGCAGCCGACTCGCCGTCGTCGTGCTCGCCGGTAGCCGGGCCGAGGCGGTCCGCGGCGGCGCCGAGCACCTTGTGCAGCGGGCGTCCCGGTTCGTCGATGGCCGCGAGCACGTCCGCGATCTCGGCCATCTTCATGCCGCCCACCTCGTGCAGTGCGCGGATCAGCTGCAGCCGACGCCGATGCGAGTCGTCGTAGGACGCCTGGTTCCGGCTGGTCAGCTCACCGGGCGGCAGCAGCCCCTCTCGCAGGTAGTACTTGATCGTCGGCACCGGCACTCCGGTGACCCGGCTCAACTCTCCGACACGCAACCGCGGATCACTCCCTGACTTCACGCCGCGCGCCTCGCGCCGGCTCTTGCCGCCCTTGCTTCCCATGATAGATAGTGAGGCTATGGATAGTGGACAGTCTCACTATCCATATGTCACACACGGCATCCACATGGAGGGGGAGTCATGCCTGCGCAAGCCATGCGTTCACCACGTACGTGCCCGCCGCACCTGCCGCACCTGCCGCACCCGTCGCGGACCTGGCGGTCCTGGTGGTCCTGGCACCGGCCGCTGCTGCTGTTCTCGGCGGCGATGGCGGCGACGGCACTCGTGTCCGCCGTGGGGCTCGTCGTCGACGACCGGGTCCTGGTGGGCGCGCCGATCTGGGCGAAGCCGTTCAAGTTCGCCGTGTCCTTCCTGGCGTACGGCCTCTCCCTCGCCTGGACGCTGTCGCTGCTCCCGCGCGGCCGGCGGACGGGCCGCTGGGCGGGGACGGTCGTCGCCCTGACCGGACTCGTCGAGATGGTGATCATCACCGGGCAGGCGATCCGCGGCCGGCGCAGCCACTTCAACTACGAGACGGCGTTCGACACGGCTCTGTACGACGTGATGGCCGTCACCGTCGTCGTCCTGTGGCTCGCCACGCTCGCCCTCGCCGTCCTGCTGCTGCGGGCCGACATCGCCGATCGGGCCTCCGCCTGGGCCGTGCGCTGCGGCATCGTCCTGGCGCTCGCCGGGGCGGCCGTCGGCTTCCTGATGGCCCAGCCCGCGCCGGGACAGCACCGCGGCTCCTCCGACGTGGTCGGCGCGCACAGCGTGGGCGTGCCGGACGGGGGTCCGTCGATGCCGCTGACCGGCTGGTCGACGACCGGCGGCGACCTGCGCGTTCCGCACTTCCTCGGGATGCACGCGCTGCAGCTCCTGCCGCTGCTGGTCATGGCGCTGAGCGCGCTCGCCCCGCGCTTCCCGCGCCTCGCCGACGGCCTGGTGAGGCGGCGCCTGGTCCTGCTCGCCGCCGCCGGGTACGCCGCCGCCTTCGCCCTGGTGCTACAGCAGGCGCTGCGCGGTCAGCCGCTGATCCACCCGGACGGTACGACCCTCGGGGCAGCCGGCCTGCTCCTGGCGGCCCTCGCCGCCGGGACCTACGCGACGCTGCGGGCCCCGGCTCGCGCGGCGGTGCCCGGAGTTGGCTCCCGCCGAAAGCCCCGCCGTCACCGAGGAGCCTGTGTCGTGACCGGATTCCTCTTCGAACTGTCCTTCTGGCTCGCCGCCCCCGTCTGGCTGCTGATGATCTTCGCTCCGGGCTGGGGCCCGACCGCCCGCGTCGCCGCGTCACCGTGGACCGTGACACCCGTACTCCTCGTCCATCTCGTGCTGGCGATACCGGTGTTCCCGGAGCTGTGGGCCGCGGTGAGCAGCCCGGACATCGACACCTTCCGCGACCTGACGGTCCGGGCGAACGGCGCGGGCGCCGTGTGGGCGCAGGTCATCGCGTGGGACCTGCTCATCGGACAGTGGATGTACCGCGAGTCGCGGCGGCTGCGCGTCTCCCCTCTGGCGATGGGGCCGTTGCTGGTCCTGACGATCCTGTTGTCACCGTTCGGTCTGTCGGCGTTCCTGCTGCTGCGTGCGGTACGGACCCGGCGTACGGACCGCGCCGGCGCCGCGATCGTGTGACCGGCGTTCGTGCGGGGGGCGTCCGCGCGGGGGGCGTCCGTGCGGGGGCGTCCGTGCGGGGGGCGTAGGGCGGACGTAATCGGATGCACGTGGGCGTACTGGGACGTATGGGGGCGGCGCACGGGGTGCCGTGGGTCCGGGCCGGTTCATGTGGAGTTCGTAACAGACGGATCCCCGACGCCCGCTCGTCCGTCCTGCCCTGTGCGGGGGTACCGGCGGAACACGAAGGGGCCAGGGGGCATGATGCGGCGCGAAGAGGGGCGGGGCGGGACGGCCTGGGTTGCGGTCACGGCGGCTGTCGTCACGGTGGTGGGGGCCTCCGTACTGGGAGTCGTCGGCGGCAGCAGCGCGGACGGCGCGGCGATCGGTCGCCCCGGCGACCGGATACGGCCGGTCCCCGCGCCCGCGTCGCCCACGCCCCCTGCCGCACCGCGGCCGGCCCCGGGCCAGACCTCCGTGCCCGACCCGGCGCTGGCCGCACCCGCCGTGAGCATGGACATCGCCCACGCCTCGGACGGGGGCCCGCACGCCGTGAACATCACCATCGACGACGGCCCCGACCCGCGGTGGACGCCGCGCGTGCTGAAGGTGCTCCGGGACAACGGGGTCAAGGCCGTCTTCTGCATGGTCGGCCCGAGGGCCGCCGAACACCCGGCGCTGGTACGGCAGATCGTCGCGGAGGGCCACCGCCTGTGCGACCACAGCGTTCGCCACGACACGACGATGGACCGCAAGTCCCGTTCCTTCCAGCGGGCCGAGATCACCGACGCGGCCGGCATGATCGAGCGGGCGTCCGGCGGCGTGAAGCCCCTGTACTACCGGGCGCCGGGCGGCTCCTTCACCCCGTACAGCCGGCAGATCGCCGCCGCGATGGGGATGCGCCCCCTCGGCTGGAACGTCGACACCGACGACTACAAGCGGCCGGGCACCCGCACCATCGTCAACACGGTCGAACGGGAACTGCCCAACGGCCCGACCATCCTCTTCCACGACGGCGGCGGCGACCGCTCCCAGACCGTCGCGGCCCTCGCGGAGCTGCTGCCCCGGCTGCGGCAGCAGGGCTACGCGTTCGGCTTCCCCGTGCGGTGAGGCCGGGGTGCGCAGTGGGCGGCCCTCTCCGCGGCGCCCGCCGTCCCGTTCACCGGGCGTGCGTACGGTCGCGCGTCCTGAGCCGGAAGACGACCAGCCCGACCGCGCCGAACGCCACGGCCCACGCCAGGCCGAGGAACAGGTGCCCCCACAGCGCCGTACCGCCGAAGGAGCCGCCGACCGCGAACTGCATCGGCCCGAACGACGGGAACCACTGCAGGACCGGCTTGTTGGCGAGCGGATTGCCCAGCGGGTTCTGCAGGAAGGTGTCCATCAGGCCGCCCATGATGATCAGGAAGAAGCCTTCCAGGTCCCGCTTGACCAGGACGCCGAGGAGCAGCCCGAGCGCTCCGTACGTGAGGGCGATGACGGTGAACCCGGCGAGCACGGCGAACCATCCGGCGGCGGTCGGCCGCCAGAAGAACAGCACGGCCAGCGCGGTGTAGAGGGCGATGGCGCTGGAGACGGCGGCGACGGCGAGGGTCTTGGCGCCGATGAGCGTGGACTGCCGGTACCCGGCGAAGACCAGGCGCCGGTCGAAGGCGACCGCCTTGCGGACGGCGTCGAAGACGACGAAACCCGCGATCATCGTGACGGAGTTGAGGCCGGCCGAGATCAGCGTGAGCCGGCCGCCGTCGACGTGCAGCACCTCACCGGTGGCGTACAGCTTGAAGTCGAGCGACTCGCCCGAGGCCATGGCGTCCATCACCAGGTACCAGACGGGCACGAAGAGGACGAGGAGCAACCCGGCGAGGCGGTTGCGGGTCTGGTCGCGCACCGAGAAGCGCAGGGCCGTGGAGAACTGGCCGTAGGCCGGTCGGGGGAGCGCGGTCTCAGGCGCCGACATGGTGGTCCTCCCGGGAGGCGGTGCGCGGGGTGAGGCGGCCGTCGGAGAGATCGGCCAGCAGGTCGAAGCGGTCCTGCTCGAAGACGAGGTGGGTGATGATCACGACGGCCTTGCCGCGGGCCCGCAGATCGTCGACGAGGTCCCAGAAGCGCAGGTAGGTCTCCCAGTCGAAGCCCTGGTACGGCTCGTCGAGCAGCAGGACGTCGGGGTCGTGCAGCAGGGCCAGGGTGAGGTTGAGCTTCTGGCGGGTGCCGCCGGACAGTTCCCCGGCGGCCGACCGCCCGTACCGCTCGTAGCCGAGGAGACGGACGAGTTCCCGGCCGCGGTCCGCGTCGGGCAGCCGGTGGGCGGCGGCGAAGTAGCGCAGGTGCTGTTCGACCGTCAGTGCCTCGTTGAGGACCGGCTGCTGCGGGCAGTGGCCGAGGGTGCCGGACAGGCTGACCTCGCCGCGGTCGGCGGCCAGGGTGCCGGCCAGGATCTTCAGCAGGGTCGACTTGCCGGCGCCGTTCTCGCCGACGACGGCGACCAGTTGCCCGGGGCCGACCGTCAGTTCGGCTCCGCGCAGGACGGGGTGTTTGCCGTAGGACTTGTGGATGTCGGTCGCTCGCAGGACGGGTGCGGTCGCCGTGGGTGTCGAGCCGGGCGCCATACCGGGCCTCATAGGGCCTCCCTAGGGGGTGTCTCCTTGTGATCGGGGTGGTTCCGCGTTCAGCCCGCCCGCGTAGACGCTGAGCATCTCCGGGGCCCAGCGGGTCATGCCGTCGGCGGACAGCGGGTCGGTGCCGAGGACCTCCGTCAGCCGGTCGCGCAGCAGGAACAGCGCCAGGTCGTTGGCGAGGAGCAGCGCGGCCCGTACCGCCGGATCGGCGCCCCGGGAGGCCAGTCCGGCGTCGGCCAGACCGTCCAGAGCGGCCCTGCTGAGCTCGTACAGCCGCCGGAACAGGGTCCGTCCGGCGTCCGTGTCCGACAGCAGCAGCCGGCGCAGGTAGCCCGGCAGGGGCGAGTCGTCGGGCAGGTGCCGGGCGAACGCCTCACTCAGCGAACCCGCCCCGGCACCGGGATCCAGCAGTTCCGCGCCACCCTCACCGGTCAGCTCGCCGAGCAGCGCCTCGAAGACGTCCAGCACACGCTGATCGACCTCCTGGCGCAGCCCCTCCTTCGACCCGAAGTGATGCACGACCAGCCCGGGCGACACGCCCGCGGCCCCGGCGATCTGCCGCACGGTGACCGCGTCCGGCCCGTGCGCGGCGAACAGGGCGAGGGCCTCGTCGCGGATGACGGCCCGGGTGGTTCGGTCGTCCTGGGTTGAACGCATGTACAGCATGCTAAACGCTCGTTCAGTCTCTGTCGAGGGGCGGGGCGGCCGGGCGCCGGGGGCGACCTCCCTCGGGGGCGTGGGTCCCTGGAGGTGCGTGGTCCTGGAGGTGCGTGGTCCTGGGGGTGGCGGTCGTCGGGGTCGCGGACGTCGGGGTCGCGGACGTGAGGCCGTCGGGCCGCCGGTCCGGGCAGGCGGGACCGGGCGGGCGGGACCGGGCCGCGGGCCGAGGGCCGCCCGAGTAAGCCCTGCCCGACGGGAAATCCGCACGGCCGACGGCGCCGGAGCACCGTGCCGACGGGACGGAGACAGGGGCATGGCGACCACCACGGACGAGGCCGGGGCCCGGGCCGGGACCACCCCGTCCGGGCTGCGCCTGCCGGGGATCGTGCTGGGGGTGGTCGTGCTGGGTGTGGGGCTCGGCGGGTTCGTCGACGCTGCCCGCTGCCCGCTGCCCGCTGCCCGCAACCGGGTGCCCGCTGCCCGCTGCCGCGCGCCGTGCTTCGGTCGGCTCTCCGGTGACGTCGCGGTAACGATCCGGCGTGGGCGTGAACGCATCGGACCGGCGCTCCGTATGCCTACCCGATCGAGTGCGTATCCGGACGATCCGCTCGATCTTCCCGGGATCAGTTCAAACAGGCCGCGCACACCGCGGCCACGGGGGAATGCGGGGCAACCATGGTGGCGGCGAGTGACACGGTGCGCAGAGGCACCGTCCTTCCGGTGGACGCGGCGCGCTGGGCGATATGGACCTTCGTCGTCGCCAACGTGCTGATCGTCGAGGTGCTGTTCCTCGGCGCCGGTTCGGGCAAGAACGGGGTACTGACGACCGCCAAGTTCTTCGGGCTGCACGCGGCCCTGCTGATGCTGTTCCAACTGCTGCTGGTGGCCCGGGTGCCGTGGCTGGACCGCCGCATCGGCATGGACCGGCTCACGGTGTGGCACCGCTGGGTCGGCTTCTCGCTGCTGTGGACCGTCCTCACGCACGCCACGCTGGTGGTGCTCGGCTACGCGACACTCGACGACACGTCCATGGGGAAGACGTTCGTCGCGCTGAGCGGGGTGCCCGCCTCGCTGCTGGGCATGCTCGCCGCGGCCGTCGTCGTCGTGATCGCCGCGGTCTCCGCCCGGCCCGTGCGGCGCCGCCTGCCCTACGAGGTCTGGCACGGTCTGCACCTGCTGCTCTACGTGGCCCTGGGCCTGTCGTTCGTCCACCAGCTGCAGGAGACCACGACCTTCACGTCCTCCGGGTTCGCCACGGCCTACTGGTGGACCCTCTGGCTGTTCGCCTTCGGCGCCCTGCTGACCGGCCGCCTCGTCATGCCGCTGTGGCGCAACGCCTACCACCGCTTCCAGGTCACGGCCGTGGTACCGGAGTCGGACGACGTGGTCTCCGTGTACGTCACGGGCCGGCACCTCGACAGACTCCCCGCCCGCGCGGGCCAGTTCTGCATCTGGCGGTTCCCCGGGCACAACCACTGGTGGCTGGCCAACCCCTTCTCCCTGTCGGCGGCACCCGCCGGGCAGGGACTGCGCCTCACCGCGAAGGCGGCGGGCACCACCAGCGCCGGCCTGCGCGACCTCCCCGTCGGCAGCCGCGCCTTCGTCGAGGGGCCGTACGGGGCGTTCACCTCGCTGCACCGCAGCCGCCCCGGCACCCTGCTGATCGCCGGTGGCGTCGGGATCACACCCGTACGGGCCCTGCTGGAGGAGCAGGCGACCGGTGACGTCGTCGTGCTGTACCGGGTGCGCAGCGAGGCCGACGCCGTCCTGCTGAACGAGGTGCGCCAACTGGTCGCGCTCCGGGGCGGACGCCTCCACCTCCTCACCGGCAGGACCGGCGACAACGCCACCCCGCCGTTCGCCCCGGACAACCTGCACCGCCTCGTCCCCGACCTCACCGAACGCGACGTCTACGTCTGCGGCCCGCCCGCCATGACCGGCGCCGTGCTCTCCGGCCTCCGAGACCTGCGGGTCCCCGCACGACAGATCCACGCCGAGAAGTTCGGCCTGGCCTGATGGGGGAGGCGCCCCGCCACCTGGGAGCGGCTGCCCGCCCGGGGAGCGGTGGCGTCGCATAGAGGCGGTGCCACCGGCGAGGGTGGTGCCGCCGGCGGGGGCGGTGCTGCCGGTCAGGGGCGATCCCGCCGACCAGGGGCAATCCCGCCCACCAGGGGCGATCCCGTCGGTCAAGGGCGATCCTGTCGGCCGCTCGCCCGCCCCACGGCCTGACGGTGACGGCGGTGCCCGCACTCGTTCTCGCCCCGCCAGAGCCTCATTGCCCGCTGACCGACGCTGCCCTCTCGCTCCTTCGCTGGGCGGGAGGGGCCTTCCCCGCCTCGACCGTGCCGAGAGGGGACAGACGCGTCGACGCAGTCCGGCCGAAAGACCGGTGTTCACCCATATGGGCGCGGCGCTATGCCCGGCGTACGGCGGCGGGCCACACTGCTGGCATGCCCGAGGATGACACTCAGAGCCCTCCCAGCTCACTGCTCCAGGTGATCGACAACCTCGCGAAGTTCCATCGAGAGCATGAGAAGTACTACTCACAGGCGCCCCTGCGGCAGGCCGCGGAACTCCAGGCGCGATCGCGGGCGCTGAAGTCGCTGGCCGACCGGTGGAGCGACGTGGAAGCGGGGGAGCAGACGTCGGCGATCCCGTTCGCCGGCACTGAGGACCTCAACGCCCCGGGGCTCGTCTCGGAGTCGGGGATCCTCTTCATGGAAGGGGAGGACGAGCCCGCCGAACTCAGGAGACTGAAAAGAGAGGTCGGCATGCTTGCCGACGAGACCGAGCAGGGCAGTGCCTGGCTGACCCAGGCCATGGAGCAGGCGTGGGAGATCGCCGGAAGCCTGGCCGCCTACGCAGAACTCGCCGATCTGCTGGGTGAGCGGCACCGCATCATCGCCAATGACTGGCAGTCGGCCGGCCTCCAGGCTCTGGTCGCGCGGCTGCTGCGCCGTGCCCTCGACCTGCTGGCCCGCGTCGACTTCTCTCCGGCGGCGCTCCGGGCCGACCTGCGAGGCGAGCGGAAGGCACCCGCCTACCTCTATTCGGCGTCTGAACTGCTCGACAGGGCCTCCGACCTGATGGCGGAGTCGGCGACGCTCGTCCACGAGAACGAGAGGCGCTGGCGCACGTTCCGTACCCGGGTCCGCGCATTGCGATCCGAAGAGTCCAGTGGCCACTGAGCGGTCCGCCTGGCACTCCCGAGAAGCGCCGCCACGAGCCGCCGCACGAGCCGTCACGAGGGCCGTCACGAGCCGCCACAAGTCGTCACCAGCCGTAACGCGCCATCACAGCCCCTCGTGACAGGTACACGACCGATCGTTGCGGCATCGTCGTCGGTGCCGTCCCTCGACCTGCGTGTGCGCGTGAGGAGAGATACAAGTGAGAGAGGAGCCGACACGACGGTACGACGTTGCGCCGCCCTGCGGTCTCTGCTGAGTTCTCCCCAGCCCCGGGAGGCCGGGGCAGGACGGGCGATGAATGGACATGGAGAAGGCCGGCCCTCCGGGAAGCGGCCTGGACCGGTTCCCGGATCAGGGCACCTCGGCTACCGCGGTCGTCGACGCGCGGGGGATCGTGACGGGGTGGAGTCCGGGCGCGCGGCTGTTGCTCGGGTACCCGTACGAGGACGTCGTGGGACGTTCCGCGGCACGTCTGCTCGGCGGGAACGCCGACGTCACGGCGTGCTTCTCCGCGATCCGCAAGGGCCGCAGCGGGCCCACTCCGCTGCGGCACCAGGACGGCCACACCCTGGATGCCGAGCTGCGGGCGTACGCGTCACTCGACAGCGGAGGCAACGCACAGTGGCTCATCGTGGCCACCTCGCCACAGCGGCCGCACCGGCCTCGTGAGCCACGTCCGCACGAGGACGAGGCGAAGGCGGACGAGGCGACGACGGACGAGGCGAAGGCGGACGAGGCGACGACGGAGGAAGCGTTCGCACAGTCCGACCTGCCTGTGATGATCTTCGACGCCGAGTTGCGGGCCTTGCGGGGGAGCGCCGGCGCGGCCCGCGAACTGGGTCTCTCGGAGGAGCGGATGCGCGGCCGGCGGGTCACCGACATCCTGCCTCCGCACATCTGCACCACGGTCGAAGAGGGCATGCGCCGGGTGTTCGAGACAGGAGAACCGGAGCGGTTCCAGGTGCACGGCCGGCCGCGGCGCGGGGCCCGCGACAGACACTGGGCCGTATCGGTGTCCCCCCTGAGGAACCCGGCAGGACAGGTGCGACACGTGCAGCTCATCGCGCTCGACGTCACCGAACAGCATCGGGCCCGCGAGCGGCTCGACCTGCTGAACGACGTCAGCGCGCAGGTGGGCAGCACCCTCGACGTGATGCGCACGGCCCAGGAGATGGCCGACGTGGCGGTGGGCCGGCTCGCCGACTTCATCAGCGTCGACCTGCTGGACGGCCTGTTCCGCGGCGTCGAGCCCAGCCCCTCCGCCACCGGCTCCGTCGCGCTGCGCCGCGCCGCGCAGCAGTCCGTCGTACCCGGCATCCCCGAGTCGGTGGTCCAGCCGGGGGAGGTGGACTACTACCCGGAACTCTCGCCCCCCGCCCGCTGCCTGCGCACGGGGCGGTCGTCGCTGCACCGCACCCTGGACGAAGCCATCGACAGCTGGCGGGCCATCGACCCCGAGCGGGCGAGGAAGGTCCGTGACTTCGGGATGCACTCGATCATGGTCATCCCACTGCGCGCCCGCGGCATCACCCTCGGCGTGGCCGTACTCGTCCGCCACCGCCGCCGGAACTCCTTCGACGAGGACGATCTGCTCGTCGCCGAGGAGATCGCCGCCCGCGCTGCCGTGGCCGTGGACAACGCCCGACGCTTCACCCGGGAGCGGGCCACCGCCCTGGCCCTGCAACGAAGCCTGTTGCCGCAGCGGCTCCCCGTCCAGGGGGCCGCGGAAGTGGCCTACCGCTATCTTCCCGCCCGGTCCCGGGCAGGGCTGGGTGGCGACTGGTTCGACGTGATCCCGTTGTCGGGAGCCCGGGTCGCCCTGGTCGTCGGAGACGTGGTGGGCCACGGTCTGCGCGCCTCCGCCACCATGGGGCGGCTACGGACCGCGGTACGCACGCTGGCGGACGTCGACCTGCCTCCCGAGGAGCTCCTCGTCCATCTCGACGACCTGATCACCCACCTCAGGGCGGAGGAGGACACGGCATCGGATTCCGAGTTCGAGATCGTCACCGATCTCGTCGCCACTTGTCTGTACATGGTCTACGACCCGGTGTCGCGCCGCTGCACCGCCGCCGGCGCGGGCCACCCCCCGCCCGCCGTGGTCACGCCCGACGGCAAGGCCGAGTTCATCGATCTTCCCGTCGGCCCGCCGCTGGGAGTGGGAGGGCTGCCTTTCGAAGCGATCGAATGGGAAGTGCCCCGGGGCAGCCTCCTCGTGCTGTACACGGACGGCCTCGTCGAGGTCTCCGAACACGACCTCGGCAAGGGCATGGCGCTGCTGCGCCGGCGCCTGGAGCACCCCGCCGACTCGCTGGACGCCACCTGCGACGAACTGCTCCGGACCCTGCTCCCCGCTCAGCCGGGGGACGATGTCGCACTGCTCATCGCCCGCACCCGGGCTCTCGACTCCGGCCAGGTGTCCACCTGGGACCTGCCTTCCGACCCCGCCGCCGTGGCCGACGCCCGCGACAAGGTCGCCCGTCGCCTCGCGGACTGGGGCCTGGACGAGGTGGGCTTCACCGCCGAGCTGGTGGTGAGCGAACTGGTCACCAACGCGATCCGGTACGGCACCCCTCCCGTCCAGCTGCGCCTGATCCGCGACACCGCGCTCATCTGCGAGGTCTCCGACAGCAGCAGCACCGCGCCGCACATGAGGCGGGCGCGGATCTTCGACGAAGGCGGACGCGGCCTGCTGCTCGTCGCCCAGTTCGCCGAGCGCTGGGGCACACGCCACCGGGCCGGGGGGAAGTCGATCTGGGCGGAGATCGGCGTCCAGGACGAGCGGTCATGACGGCGCCCACCCGACCCACCCGACCCACCCGCGACAGTCCTCTTCTACGCCACCAGGAAGCCCGCGGTCGGGGCGCGAAAATGCCGCAGCGTCCGGGAGACGTCGGAGTCCTGGTTCGGTGAGCGCACGGTGGAGCCTATGGGCAGGGGCCCCACCGCCGAAGTCACATGCGCTCGGTGTTCTTCGCCGATCTGGTCATCCAGGACTGGCAGGCCCATCGGGTCAACCCGCCCACGACGAGGGACACGAGGACGGCGCCCCAGTCGACGACGTGCGGTAGCCCCGGGAAGAAGCCGAAGAAGGCGAGAGTCGCCGTAAGGCCGACGAGGAACGCGACGATCCCGGCCCGCCGACGTCGTGTCTCCCCCGCTTGGTCCGGGCCCGGTCTCTGCTGCTGCTCGGTCATGAGCGGACTCACTTCGTGATGTGGTGGCACTGGCTCACGCGCCGCACCCCGTTGACGTGGAGGTGGGCGCACGCCTTGCCATAACGAGGCAGCGTCTGCGGGTGGTTGTTCCGCATCGGGTCGGCCTTGCACTCGCTGTGCGTCCTACCGCGCGACGTGCGGTAGGTCTTGTTGTTCGTGTCGGCGTACGTGAAGTCGATGCGCCAGTTGCAGAAGCCGCTGCCGAGCGCGGCGACGAACCCGCAGTCGACGCCGGCGTTCTGGTACGTGATCTTTCTGCCGCCTCCCCGGATGATGTGCGTGAACATGCAGCCGGTCGGGACCTTCATCGTCGCGCCACCCACGCTGTACTCGAAGGTGTGGACCGGAGCCGAGCCGACAGCAGTGGCGTGGGCGGCTGTGGGGGAGACTAAGAGGAGGACTCCTACTGCGGCGAAGGCGGCGGTGAGGCGTGTGACGTACTGCATGGCCAAGGCGGCTCCCCTTCGGGTGAACTCGTGATGATCACCAGGGACAACTGCGCCTCCAGCAGGCGGGTTGCAGGAAGCAAGCCGATCTCACCAGCACGAGCGATCGAGACGCTCAACAGGCTGACCAGCAGAAACGTTAACGGTCGCGAGGAGCACGTCCCCAACCGAACGCGATACCCGCGCGGTCGAACTCAGCCTCGACGAGGGCGGACGGCGGGCTCGGTGCCCACCGTTACCACGTCGTCGACTGTGGATGTGTCAAAGGCCCCGGACCAAGATCGGTCCGGGGCCTTTGCGCTGGTGCCCCCGGCAGGATTCGAACCTGCGACACCCGCTTTAGGAGTTTTCTCCAATCAATGCTGTGACCTGCGTAAACGCACTGCTTGACCCGTCTGGCCTGGGGAAATACCCCTTCGTGGTTCTCGCATGTTCGCGGGGTTTCCCGGCCTCATGTGTGCTGAATCCGTTCCGGTTGGTTACGCCGATTTTTGTGACACCGATACGGCCGCGCCGGACGGTATGGCACCCTTGAAGCAGCTCTCGACCGGGACCGCTCGGCTGGTGGCTCACGACCACCGGAGAGTACGCAACGGCACTTCCCTCCCCAGCCAATTCAAGGGAGGGTGGACCCGGCCGACGATCCAAGATCGTCGGATCGGGCGCTGGCCGTTGCGGTAAGCCGCCCCGTCAGTGCGGAGATTGCTCTGGCACTTTGATGGGGGTCGCCGTGACGGCGTTTCTGCCGTTCATCGTCCGGGTTCCACTGCTGGTGTGGGCCCTGCTCGCGGTCGCGTTGCTCTACCTGCTGCTGATCATCCTGCTGTCGCTCACCGCGGTGTACGCGAAGAAGCCGACGCGGCGCCGCGCGGCAGCCGACATGGTTCGAACTCTCTGGTTCAGTAGGAGCCGGAACGACGATCAATCCCCAGCCTCGGAGCCGCGGTGACGGGCACGCGACCGAAGCCGGATACGGGGTCCGGCCTCACATGCTTGGGCGTCCTCAGAACGGTGGTTCGCCGGGGTAAGAGGCGCCGCCTCCCCAACCGGAGGACGGAGGGGCGGACGAGGGGGGTGGAGCGTCCAGTGCGTCGTTCCACATCCGCCGCAGGTCCTGCCGCCAGGTGGACGTCTCGTCCCCGAAACCGCCCACGTGGTACTCCGTGTCGGGATCGACGTGGGCCCGCTCGCACAGCACCGTGAGAACTGCATCGACTACGGCCCAGCTCAGTGGGACAGTCTTGCCCCGCAGCATCTTCCGGATCGTCTCTCGGCTGACCGTGAAGGCGTCGAACTGCGACTTGCCGGCGATGTCATCAGAGATGGCCCGCAGCGTGGGACGCCCGGCATCCCGGTAGTGCGCGAACAGCGCCTCTACAAACTGGCGGCGTGGGCCGTTCGGCAGCTCAGCCTCGGTCGGCATGCGCAAGACCTGTGCCATGAGCCCTCCCCTGGCCTTTGACCAGGGAAGTCTACTGATGACAACCGAGGACACGCTAGAACCGAGTAATAACCAGCCTTGGCAACCAATGAACCCGCGCTGACCAGCGCAAACCCCAGTGACCAACTGGTCGGAACAGCCTCCAGACTGGATGTGAGAGCGCCGAACTCGCCTAGCAACTCGCGGTGTTCGGCTGCGGCAGTCGCCGCCCCGGAAAGGGTGACGGCCCCCTGTTGCCTCAGGGAGCCGCCTCGTGAAGCGACCGACAGCTCCGTACCAGGAGGAACTATCAGCACTGCATCCGAGCCTACGGGCCAGTCGAACGAAGCGTCACCCCGGTCTCGCTGGATCTTCTGGAAGACCAGGGGCCCCGACCTCCGCAAGAACCGACGTAACCGCCACCTGCGGTCCCTTCTCCGCACCGCCGGCTACGGC
>NZ_JBYIQX010000044.1:0-60559 GCF_057707805.1 Streptomyces sp. bgisy159
AGGGAGAGGAAGAGTTTCTCCAGCCGGGCGCGCATGGCGACCGGGTCCTCGCCGTTCACACGGCCGGAGTCGAGGTCCGCCACGCACTGCTGCAGACCGGTGGCGATGATCGCGAACCCGGCCCGGTCGAGGGCGCGGGAGGCGGCGGCGAGCTGCGTGACGACGTCCTCGCAGTCGCGTCCCTCCTCGATCATCCGGATCACCCCGGAGATCTGGCCCTGCGCACGGCGCAGCCGGTTCAGTACGGCCTTCAGATCCGCACCCTCAAGCTCCAGTTCCACGACCACTCCTCGATGAAATACCCCTCGGGGTACTGTACGTCCCGGTTCGGGATGCCGTCGACCGCCAGGGATCCGGCCGGCTCCGATCGGATCGCCCGCCCACGGCTCCGGGGCGCCGGTGTGCGGCGCCCCGGAGGTCGCGGGCTCGTGGGGTCGTCAACCCCTGGACGCCGACTTCGCGGCCGCGGCCTGGCGGCGTACGTCCTCCATGTCGATCGAGCGGATCCGGTCGATGAGGTCCTCCAGGGCCTGCGGGGGCAGGGCGCCCGGCTGGGCGTAGAGCACGGTGCGGTCGCGGACGGCCATCAGCGTGGGGATCGAGGAGATCTGGAAGGCGCCGGCGAGTTCGGGCTGGGCCTCGGTGTCGACCTTGCCGAAGACGATGTCCGGGTGGCGTTCGGCCGCCTTCTCGAAGACGGGGCCGAACACCCGGCACGGCCCGCACCAGGCCGCCCAGAAATCGATCAGCACGATCTCCGAGCCGATGACGGTTTCCTCGAAGTTGTCCTTGGTCAGTTCGACGGTCGGCATGGGTTCCGCGCTCCTCTCGTATACCCAGCGGGGTATCAGGTCCAACACGGTCCGGCCGGGATTTGTTCCGGGCGGGCGCACGGACGAGCCGGGCGGGCCGGTGAGGGCCGAGCGGCGCCGGCCGGGAGGCCGAATCCCGCGCGATCGATAGGGTGTCGTTAAAGGAACGGTCAAGGAGCTGGTCGAGGAATCGGTCGAGCAGCCGGCCGAAGAGGCACCAGCACGAGACAGCACGAGACAGGGGGACAGTCGTGGGCGCTGCGCGCATGAGCAGTACGCCGCTGCCGGGGATCGGCGTGCGGTACGACCTGACCACACGGGAGCAGCGCCGGTTGTCGGTGGTGGCCCACCGGGACGGTTCCCGGACGCTGAACGCGTACCGCGAGGACGACCCCGACGCCTGCGCGCTGTCCGTGCGGCTGAGCGCGGGAGAGGCGGCGACGCTCATCGACGCCCTGATGCCCGCGCACCACAGTCCGAACCTGCTGTCGACGACGGTCCTCGGACTCGTCGCGGAGCGGATCGAACTGCCGGGCACCTCCCACTGGAACGGGCGGCTCCTGGGCGACACCCGGATGCGCACGCAGACGGGTGTGTCGATCGTGGCGGTCCTGCGGCGGGCCGAGGCGATCCCCTCCCCGGGACCGGACTTCCGGCTCGCCGGCGGGGACACGCTGATCGTGATCGGCACTCGAGAGGGCGTCGAGGCCGCCGCGGCGATGCTCGGCCGGAGGTGATCCGGCGGTGCACTCGTCCGCGGTCTTCCTGATCGAGTTCGGCGCGATCGTCCTCGGTCTGGGACTGCTGGGCCGGTTCGCCGGACGCTTCCGGATCTCACCGATCCCGCTCTACCTGCTGGCGGGGCTGGCGTTCGGGGAGGGCGGTCTGCTGCCCCTGGGGGCGAGCAAGGAGTTCGTGGCCGTCGGCGCCGAGATCGGCGTGGTCCTGCTGCTGCTCATGCTCGGCCTGGAGTACACGGCCAGCGACCTGGTCACCAACCTCAGGACCCAGTACCCCGCCGGCCTCCTCGACGCAGCCCTGAACGCCGTGCCCGGGGCCGCCGTCGCGTTGTTGCTGGGCTGGAGCCCGGTGGCAGCGGTGGTCCTGGCCGGAGTGACCTGGATCTCCTCGTCCGGAGTGATCGCCAAAGTGCTCGGCGACCTGGGACGCCTGGGCAACCGGGAGACCCCGGTGATCCTCAGCATCCTGGTCCTGGAAGACCTGTCCATGGCCGTGTACCTGCCGATCGTCACCGCCCTGCTGGCCGGGACCGGTCTGGCTGCCGGCGCCGCCACCCTCGCCGTCGCGCTCGCCGCCGCCGGACTCGTGCTGCTGCTGGCGGTACGGTTCGGCCGGCACATCTCGCGCTTCGTCTCCAGTGACGACCCCGAGAAACTGCTCCTGGTGGTGCTCGGCCTGACCCTGCTGATCGCCGGCCTCGCGCAGGAACTGCAGGTCTCGGCGGCGGTGGGAGCCTTCCTCGTCGGCATCGCGCTCTCCGGCGAGGTCGCGGAGGGCGCGCACAACCTGCTCGCCCCCCTGCGCGATCTCTTCGCCGCCGTCTTCTTCGTCTTCTTCGGGTTGAACACCGATCCGAGGAGCATCCCCCCGGTGCTGCTGCCCGCCCTCGCCCTGGCGGCCTGCACAGCCCTGACGAAGATCGCCACCGGCTACTGGGCGGCACGCCGCGCCGGTGTCTCGCACAAGGGCCGGTGGCGTGCGGGTGGGGCCCTGGTGGCGCGTGGCGAGTTCTCCATCGTGATCGCCGGTCTCGCGGTCACCGCCGGCATTGAGCCCGCCCTCGGCCCGCTGGCCACCGCCTACGTACTGATCCTCGTCATCCTCGGGCCGCTCACCGCCCGCTACACCGAGCCTCTCGCCCTACGGCTGAGGGGCCGGGCCCCGGTGTCCGGGGCGGCGGCCGACGCCGCCGTGCCGCCGGGCACACCGCCCGGCGAACGGAACGGCACGACGAACGGCCGGGATGTCGTCGACCGCTCCCGGTGACGGCTCCCCGGCGCCCGCCCGGACGGAGAGTGATCCGGCCACTGCCCGGCTCGGCCCGGCCCGGCGCCTGGGCCCGGCCCGGCTCGGCTCGGCTCGGTCCGGCTGGGCCCGGCCCCTCGGCCTGGCTCGGTCCGGTCCGCCCGTCGCCCGGCGCGGCATGGGACGGGCTCCCGCGCGGCCGTGGCACGACGGCGTCGCCTCCGGCGCGGTCACCGCACTCGCCTCCCGTGTCACGCCCCCCTGCTCCCGAGTCCCCGCCTCCGGCTCCCCAGCACTCGGCTTCCCCGGCCACAGCACCCGACACGCCGGCCGCGACACCCCGGTGCCGCCCGGCCATCCCGGTACACCACACCGCCCCAGGGCCGATGCCCGGGCTCGGCCGTACACGCCGACGCCTCCCGGTCCGGCCGCCCCCGCCCGCCGTCGCACCGCCCGCCGCCGCGTACCGGTCACTCCAGGAACCCGCCCTCCGTCTCCGCCCCCACCGGCGGGCGCAGGGCCAGAAGGGCGACGTCGTCCAGGCCGGGCGGCTTGACACGGCGCAACAACTCGTCGGTGAAGGCCGGCAGAGGCCGGTGAGCGAGGGCGGCGGCGTGCTGGCGCAGCCGGTCGAGCCCTTCGTCGAGAGTGCGCCCCGGCGCTTCGATCAGCCCGTCGGTGTACAGCAGGAGAGTGGAGCCCGCGGGCAGCAGAACCGTCGCGTCGGGACGGGACACGCCGGCCCCGGTGCCGAGCAGCAGGCTGTGCCCGTCGGTGAGGTACTCGGTCAGACCGTCGCGGCTGACCAGCAGCGGCGGCGGATGGCCCGCGTTGGTCCAGGACAGTCGCCAGTTCCCCTTCGCGGACCGCGCGACGCGGGCGAAGAGCAGCGTGGCCATGCTCACGTCGGTGATGTGCATCATCGCCTCGTCGAGCCGCTCCACGATCCGGCTGGGCGGCTCCTGCTGCGCCCAGGCGTAGGCGCGCAGCACGTTCCGCAGCTGGGCCATGCCGGCCGCCGCCTCCAGATCGTGGCCGACGACGTCCCCGACGGCCAGCGCGGTCGTGCCGTCGGACAGCGTGAACGCGTCGTACCAGTCCCCGCCGACCTGTGAGGCGTCCGGCGCCGGCAGGTAGCGGACCGTCATCTGCAGCCCCGGAACGCGCGGCATCTGGGGCAGCAGGTGGTGCTGCATGGTCTCGGCGACCGCGCGCTGACGCTGATAGAGGCGCGCGTTGTCCAACGCGATGCCCGCGCGGCGGGCGATGTCCTCGATGAGCGGCAGGTCGTCGGTGGTGAAGTCCCCGGGCTTCGTGGCGCGGCCCAGGGTGAGGGCCCCCAGCACCTCCCGGGTTCCGCGGATGGGGGTGATGGCCGCGGAACGGATGCCGGTGGCGTCGAACAGGTGCCGCTGTTCCACGGCGATGCCGGAGTCCGGGGCGCCCTCGTAGGTACGCGGGCCGGCCAGGGCGGAGGCGACGCCGCGCAGCGCCCGGGACAACGGCATCGGCGAGTGCTCGGGGACGGGCGGCATCGGCCCCTGGAGGTCCTCGCGGGACACCAGGCCGCCCTCCTCCGCATGGACCACCGAGGTCCGCCACACCTCGTCGTGCTCGGTGATCAGGTCGACGACGACCCAGTCCGCCAGCCGGGGCACGACCAGGGCCACCAGGCGGCGCAACGCCTCCTCGACGTTGAGGGTCGAGGTCAGCCGGGCGGTGGTCTCGGCCAGCAGGGCCAGGCGTTCCAGTTCGCCCAGTGGTTGCGCGATCTGCTCCGGACGCGGCCCGCAGCCGGGCGCCTCTTCGTGGACGTGGAAGAGCACCAGTGTGAGCGTGTCGCGGTCGTCCAGGGCGAACGGGCTGATCAGCCAACCGATGGACAGCAGCGAGCCGTCGCCGTGGAGGAAGTGGTCCTCGTCGGACTGCGCCGTGCGCCTGGCGTGGAACGCCTGACGCATGCCGCACCGTGTGGCGGGCAGTGGCTCGCCCTGCGGGCCGCGGTGCAGCAGTTCGTGGGCGT
The DNA here is from genome assembly GCF_057707805.1 of Streptomyces sp. bgisy159. NCBI lineage: Bacteria > Bacillati > Actinomycetota > Actinomycetes > Kitasatosporales > Streptomycetaceae > Streptomyces > Streptomyces sp. bgisy159. Next base: position 4,822 of record NZ_JBYIQX010000044.1, read on the forward strand.
CCTGGCCGACGAGTGCTTCGGCGGGGCGGCCGAGCAATGCCTGGGCGCGGGCGTTCACGGCGAGGATGTGGCCCTGCTCGTCCACGACGTACGCTCCGGTGCCGATGACCCGCAGCGCGTCGGCGAGCCGGGCCCCGGACACCACCGCGGACCGCTGTTCCTCCGTGTCTCTCGCCCCTGCCATGCCCTGGCCTCCTTCGATGTGCCGCGCCCGGTCGCCGCTGCCCACGGGTGACCGGTGGTGCCCCTGGGGCCCGAAGGCTCGTATGCCCCGTCAGGCCGGAGCATTCTCGCCCGTCGGCGCCTCGGTCGCCACCGAGGCGCGCGTCCGGCCGGTCCCCCCAGCGACCCGACGCGGCGTCCCGGCGAAGCGGACAGGCATGGTGCCGCCGAAGCGGGGCATATGCGTCTGTGCCCAGTACAAGTGAGTGTGGACAGGGAGGTTCCCCATGCTGATGGCCCATCCGGCGGTACTGAAGAACCTCGTCGAGCAGTACGAGACCCTGCGGATCCTGCGCGCCCAGGACAGCGGACCGGCGGTACGGCAGCGCATGGACGACATCGCCTACACCCTGTGCGTGTCGACCGGCACCCGTGACGTCGACGCGGCACTGATCGCCGCTCGCCATCGCCTGCCCGGCGCCCGCACCAAGGACGACTCCCTGCTCGCGGGCTGATCGCCCGGCGGCCGGGGGCGGACCAGCGCCGCCCGGCCGTTCGGCGGCCTGTCACCGGCCCACCGGGCCCGGTGACAGGCCGCCGAACGGCCGACAGGATCCCGTCCCGCGGACGGCGGACCGTGTGTCAGGCGGTCCGGCTTCCGGAGCCTTCGCCGGCGTCGTGTATCTGCGCCGCCGCCGCGGCGCAGAACGCCTCCAGGCCCTCCAGCAGGGCCGCCCGCTGCCCCGGGGACATCAGCGCCAGGATCTCCTGGAGCTGGCTTCCCCGGCGGGCCCGCAGGTCGTCGAGGAACGCGCGGCCCCGGTTGCTCAGGTGCAGGCGCACCTCGCGCCGGTCGTTGGAGCCCACCGCGCGTTCGACGAAGCCGGCGGCCTGGAGCCGGTCGCACAGGCGGCTGGTCGACGGCGCGGTGGAGGCGAGGGCATCGGCGAGGGTACCCAGATTGATGCCGTCGTGGTGTTCGAGGACGAGCAGCACGCGCAGTTGGGAGACCGACGCCGGCGCGGTGGAGGCCCGGCCCCAGAGCACTTCCAGCAGCTCCGCGGCCGTCGAGGTCATCCGGGCCACCTCGTCGGGCTGAGGACGGGGCGGGAAAGCTCTCACTGTCACACTCTCGCAGGCACTGGGACGGCAGCCAGGGTACTAGCAGGCGAGAGAGCCAGGAAGGACCGGGGCAAACCGGTACGGCCCAGCGATCCGACGGTCGCCGCGCCGTCCCGAGGCGCCGTCGAGGAGGGTGATGACGTCATCGTGAACAGATATCCGGCCGTCGAGCGCGCGCTGCGCGCGGCGGCTCCGCACGAGCTGTTCGACGTGCTCGAACTGGCTCTCACGGAGGGCCACGCCGCCGAGTCCGTCGAGGTGTTCCTCGTCGACCACGGCCTGACGGTGCTGCAGCCGCTGTCCGCGCCGCCGCCGCACGGCGGACCGGCCGTGCCGGTGCACAGCAGCCCCGAGGGCCGGGCCTTCGGCGCTCAGGAGCCGTTCGTGGAATCCGCGGGCGAGGGCCTGACGCGCGTCCACCTCCCGGTCACCGTGCACGGCGACCGGTTGGGCGTGCTCTCGGTCGCGCTGCGCGACGAGGACGACCTGCCCGGCACCGTCGCCGACCTCGCGGAAGTGGCCGGGGTGCTGGCGCGCGAGGTGACGGTGGCCGAGCGGCACACCGACGTCTACCTGCGGGCCCGCCGCAAGGAGCGCATGACGCTGGCCGCCGAGATGCAGTGGCAGCTGCTGCCGACTCGCTCCTGCACCCGGCCCGAGTACGCGCTGGGCGCCCAGCTCGAACCGGCGTACGCCGTCCACGGCGACAACTACGACTGGTCCGCCGCCGCGGACCGCCTCTCGCTGTACGTCACCAACGGCATGGGGCAGGGCGTGGAGGCCGCCCTCCTGACGAGCCTCGCCGTCAGCGCGCTGCGCAACGCCCGCCGGGCAGGCCTGTCGATCGCCGACCAGGCGGCCCTGGCCGACCAGGCGGTCTACGCCCACCACCAGGGCGACCGCTACCTCTCCGCCATCATGCTCGACTTCGACCTCGCCACCGGCCGGGTTCAGGTCGTGGACGCCGGCTCGCCGCGGATGCTGCGACTGCGCGACGGGGCCGTCGAGTGGATCGCCTTCGACGCCCAGCTGCCGCTCGGCATGTTCGAGGAGACCGACTACGTCGCCGAGGACTTCGAGGTCCGGCCCGGCGACCGGCTGGTCCTCGTGACCGACGGGGTGCACGACGTCGCCTCCCCCCGTGGCGAGGCGTACGGCACCGCGGCGCTGGCGCGCGCGATCCAGGCCACCCGGCTGCTGCCGGCCGCCGAGGTCCCGCACGCCGTCCTGCGCGAGCTGACCGGGCACCGCGGCCGCCCGGTGCCGGACGACGACGCCCTGGTGGTCTGCCTGGACTGGTACGGGCACCCGTCCTGAACCGGGGCGGCCGTATCCGGGCTGTTCCGGGGCGTGTTGTTCGTGTCAGGCGGTGACCGCTAACGTTTGCCGCACGGCAACAATCGTTTCCGGCGGGCTCTGTCGGAAGCGGGAGCAGGCAACACGGAGGAGACGACGCAGTGGCGGAGCAGGACCTGACCGAGCGGGCGGCCGCACACGAGGTAGGCGCCTTCCTCGCGCGCCGCCGTGAGCAGATCGCCCAGCGCTGGGCCGACGCCGCGCTGTTCCGGACCGTCTTCACGGTCTCGCGTGACGAGGCGGTCGACGCGTGCAAGACGGTGGTGGACGCCCTGGCCGAAGTGGCCTCCAGCGGCAGGCTGGAGGACCTCTCGGCGCCCGGGTTCACCGCGGTGCGCGAGCAGTTGGGGCAGATGGTGGCCTCCCGGACCCGCGGCGGTTCCACCCCGGCGCAGATCTCCGACGAGGTCGCCGCGCTGCGCGAACCCGTCGCCGAACTGCTGCGCCTGGAGTTCGCGGAGACCTCCGACACCCGGGCCCAGGAGTGCATGCTGCCGCTGACGCTCCTGCTGTGCACCCTGCGGGTGGTGGTGATGGAGACGGCGCTCAGCGCCGGCGAGGAACTGATCGCCCGTCAGCGCCAGCAACTGATGGAGGTGGCCACCCCCGTCATCAAGCTGTGGGACGGCGTGGTCGCCGTCCCGCTGATCGGGACGCTGGACAGCGCCCGCAGCCAGATCGTGATGGAAAGCCTCCTGGAGGCGATCGTCGACCAGCGCGCCCGGTACGCCATCCTCGACATCACCGGCGTGCCCACGGTCGACTCCCTCGTCGCGCAGCACCTGATGAAGACGGTCGCCGCCGCCCGCCTGATGGGCGCCGAATGCGTCGTCTCCGGGATCCGCCCGGCCATCGCGCAGACCATCGTGCACCTCGGCATCGACCTGAGCAGCATCATCACCCGCGCGGGTCTGGCCGACGCCCTCGCCTACGCGCTCGGGCAGCAGGGCGTCGTCATCTCCTCGCGCCCGGCCGGGGAGACGAAGCGACGGTGAACCACTTCTCCGCGACTCCCTCCGTGCCGGTCCTGGCACTGGGCGACATCCTGCTCGTCACCCTGCAGGGCGAACTGCACGACTCACTGGCCGAGCAGCTCCAGCACGACATCACCGAGCGCATCGTCGGCGCCGAGACCCTCGTGCGTGGTGTGGTCATCGACATCTCCGGCGTGGACATGGTGGATTCCTTCCTGGGCCGGGTACTCGCCGAGATCGCGGCGGGCGCACGGCTCATGGCGGCCCACACCGTGCTGGCCGGGATGCGGCCGGCTGTGGCGATCACCCTGGTCGAGCTGGGGCTGACCCTTCCCGGGCTGCTCACCGCCCTCGACGTGGAGAGGGCGGTGGACCTGCTGGGACAGCTCTCCCAGCCGGTGCCACGGGTTCGGGAGGAGGGCCCTTGATGCAGGCCTCTCCTCTCGCCGGGCCGGTGACCCTGCCGATCGGCTGCGAGGCGGATCTGGCGCTCGTGCGGCAACGGGTGCGCCAGACCGCCGCCGAACTCGGGTTCGGCCTGGTGCAGCAGACCAAGGTGGTCACCGCGGCCAGCGAACTCGCCCGCAACACCCTCGTGCACGGCGGCGGCGGACAGGCCGTGCTCACCGTCCTGGACCACCCGCAGAGCCGCGGGCTGGAGGTGTCGTTCGCCGACAAGGGCCCCGGCATCCACGACGTGGAGCAGGCGATGACCGACGGCTACACCACCGGCGGCGGTCTGGGTCTCGGCCTGAGCGGCGCCCGGCGCCTGGTGCACGACTTCGCCATCGACACCGGGCCGGGCCGCGGCACCACCGTCACCATCCGGATGTGGGCCTACGGTCTGCCCACGCCACGAACAGGTGCCGAATGAGCCGGGTATGGGATGTTCCGGTACACGACTCCACCCGGGTCAGGGACGTACGAGTGGCCGCCGAGGCCGCCTGCGCCGCCGCCGGGCTGGAGTCGCCCCGCGCCGCGGCCGCCGCCCTGGTGGCCACGGAGCTGGCGACCAACCTGCTGAAGCACGCCGGAGGGGGACGCGTCGTCGTCAACCTCGTGCCCGATCCGGACGCGGTCTCGCAGGACCCGGAGCGCCACGTGCAGATCGCCTCCCTCGATCACGGGCCGGGCATCGCCGACGTGGCGGCCGCGCTGCGGGACGGCTACAGCACCGCCCCGTCCTCCCTCGGCGCCGGCCTGGGCACCTGCGTGCGCACGGCCGACCGCTTCGACCTCCACAGCCACCGCGACCGGGGTACGGTCGCGGTGGCGCGCGTCGGCCCCACCGCGCCGACCACCCGCGCACGGACCCGCTCGGCGCCCCCCGGCCCCCGGGTCGGCGGGGTCAACATCCCGCTGCCGCACGCCGAGCACTCCGGCGACGCGATCGGCTGGGTGCGCGCCGCGGGACACCTGACCCTGCTGCTCGCCGACGGCCTGGGACACGGGGCCAAGGCGGCGTGGGCCTCCGACGCGGCCGTCACGGCGCTGCGCCGCACCGCACACCTGCCCCTGGACGAGGTACTGCGCCAGATGCACCGGGCGCTGCGGCCGACCCGGGGCGCCGCCGTCGCCGTCGCCCGCCTGGACACCGAGGCCGGGGAACTGCACTTCGCCGGCGTCGGCAACGTCGGCGCCCGGCTGCACACGCGGGACGACGGCTGGCGGTCCCTCATATCGCACCCCGGCATAGTCGGCGCCCACTTCCCGGCCAGAGTCCCCCTCAACCGGCTGCCGTGGACGCCGGACAGCCTGCTGATCCTGCACAGCGACGGCCTGCCCAGCCGCTGGACGCCGCCCTGTGACCCCGAGCTCTTCGCCCACGACCCCGCCGTGGTGGCCGCGGCCGTCCTGCGGGACGCCGGCAGCGCCGCCCGCACCGTGCGCGACGACACCAGCGTGGCCGTACTGGCCCCCGACCGCGGGAACGAACCACGATGAACTCCCCCTGTGCCGTCTGGCCGGTCGCCACCCTCCGGGACGCGGCCCGCGCCCGAGCCCTGGTGGCCCGGCTGACCACGGCGGCCGACGTCCCGCTGCCCGAGCGGGCGCGCTTCCTCACCGCGCTGACCGCGCACCTGCGGGAGTGCCTGGCCGACGGCGGGGCGTGGGAGCTGTCGGTGGGACTGGACCCCGCCGAGGGCGACGGGCGAACGGAGCTTCGGGTCACCGCCTCCCCGGCGGACGGGCGCGAACCCCGGTGGCGGCTCACGGTCCCCTGCCCCCGGACTCCCCGGCCGGACCTGGCGCCGGCCCCGGAGCCGGACCCGCTCCCCGAGGCGCTGCTGGCGGCCGACGACGACGCGGCCGGACTCCTGACGCTCCTCGCGGAACAGGAGGACATGGTCCGCTTCCACCGCGAGGAACTGCAGCAGACCAACCACGGCGTGCTGGCGCTGCACGCGGAACTCGACGCCGCCGTCCTGGCGCAGCGCGAACTGCTGGAGGCCGAACGCGTCGCCCGCTCCGAGGCCGAGCGTGCGCGCCGCCTGCTCAGCCTCCTCGCCGACGCCAGCGCCGCCGTGACCTCCTCGTTGGAGCACGAGGCCGTCCTGCACCGCCTGATCGGTTTCCTCGTCCCGGAGTACGCCTCGCACGTCGACGTCTGGCTCTTCGACGACGAACAGCCCGCCCGGGGTGCCCAGCACGCGGCCGCGGCGGTGGCCGCCGCGCGCACCGGCCGGCCCAAGCACGCCGCCGGGCACCCCGTGGGCGTGCCCGGCGTCGACGACCTACCGCCCTCCGTGCTCTCCGTCGACCGGCCCCTGCTCGCCGTCCCGCTCATGGCCCGCACCGTGTTCGGCGTGCTGACGCTGACCGCTCCCGGCCCCCGGTTCCACCCCGACACCTGCGTCATGCTGGTCGAGCTGGTCCGGCGGGCGGCCGTCGCCCTGGACAACGCCCGCCGCTACGAGCAGCACCGGGAGACCGCCGAGGCGCTCCAGCGCGCCCAGCTCACCGAACTGCCCGCCGTCGACGGCCTGCGGCTGGCCGCCCGCTACCTTCCGGCCACCCGCGGCCTGAACATCGGCGGCGACTGGTACGACGCCTTCCGCCAGCCCGACGGCGCCATCCTCGCCGTCATAGGGGACGTCACCGGGCACGGTCTGCACGCCGCCGTCGTCATGGGCCAACTGCGCACCGCGCTGAGGGCCTACGCCGTCGACGGGGACAGCCCCGCCGGCATCCTGACCCGGCTGCACCGCATGCTCCGCCACCAGCAGCCCGAGCTCTACGCCACCGCGCTCGTCGCGCGCTTCCGGCCGGGGCACCCCCGCGCCGAATGGGCCGCCGCCGGCCACCCGCCGGCCGTCCTGCGCGCCCCCGACGGCGCAGTGACCGTCCTCGACGCCAAACCCGGGGTGATGCTGGGCGTACCGATCCCGTACGAGTACGAGGACCATGCCCTCGACCTGCTCCCGGGATCGACGCTCGCCCTGTACACCGACGGCCTGGTCGAGCGTCGGGCGGACGGCATCGACCGGGGCATCGAACGGCTGGCGCACGCGCTGGCGGGACTGTCCCCGGCAGACCTCGAGGACCTGGACGCCAGCGCCGAGTCCCTGCTCAAGCCGATGCTGCACGACTCCGAGCGCGACGACGACGTGTGCCTGCTGCTGTGCCGTACCCTCGGCCCCGGCCGGTCCGACGAGCCGTCCACGGAGTGAGGCTCCGCCGGGCGCCCGGCCCGGCCACCGGTCCCTGGCCCGCCCGGCCCCGGACACCGCCGGCCGGGCGACGGCTCCGCCGCCTACGGCTCCCCGTTCGAGCGGGCGGTGAGGAACGCCACAAGACCCTCGCTCAGCGCCGCCCGCTGCGCCGCGCTCATGTCCGCGAGGACCGCCGCCAGCGCCTGCTCCCGCCGCGCGGCGACGTCCCCGAGCGTGCGCTGTCCCTGAGCGGTCAGCGCCAGCCGGACCTCCCGCCGCTTCTCCGGGTGCAGGGAGCGCTCCAGCAGACCCGCGGCCTGCAGCCGGTCGCACAGCCGACTGGCCGTGGGCAGCCCTATGTCCAACTCCTCCGCCAGACCGGTCAGATTGAGCCCGGGGGCGGACTGCAGTGTCCGCAGCGCCCGCAGTTGATGCTGCGACAGACGCAGCGTCGAGTCCTCCACCGCGAGGCCCCACAGGTTGACCAGGCTGTCCACCGCGTCGGCGACCACATGCGCGACAGCCTCGGGACCGTCCCCGCGTCCCTGCGTCCGGCCGCCCTCGGAACCCGGACCCGTCACGAACACATCACTCTCAGCACCCTCGGGGTCATACCAGCCTCTGCCTCGTACAACCGCTCTACCTGATGAACCGGACCGCGGGCAAGACCGTTCCGGCCGCGGCCACCGTTCCCGCCGGTCCGGGGCGCCGCCCGGACCGGCGGATCGAAACGCGTCGAACAGGTCTTGACGCATGCGTACCGCACACCGATGTCGTGACAGCCGTGACTGTCGGCGACCCCCCGCGTACTGGAAGTGTCGTGGCCGGACCACGGAGGGGAATCCATGGACAAGCGGTACGAGGTGTACGCGCTCGCCGACCGGCACTTCTACGACACGCCGGACCGGACGGCGCCGGCCGACGGCGCGCGGGCGCCCCTGCTCGACACGGCGCGCCGTACGGTGCCCGAGGGCTGGGAGGCGGCGCGCACCGGGGACTGGCTGACGCTGACGCCGCTCGGCCCGGACGGGCGCCCGCAGCCCGGCCCGGCACAGGGCTGGAAGATCCACTCCTCGGCGACGCCCGCCGATGCCGACCGGATCGCCGCGATCGTCTGGGACTACTGCGTGCCGCGCCGCATACCGTTCAAGTTCGTGCCGGCCGCGCACCTGGTCCACCTGCGCAACGCCAAGTACGCCCCGCGCGACGGCAGCGGCAAGTTCGTCACCGTCTACCCCGACGGCGAGGAGCAACTGCACACCGTACTGAACGAACTGGGCGACCTGCTGGCCGGCTTCCAGGGCCCCTACATCCTCACCGACCTGCGGTGGGGCGAGGGCCCGCTGCACGTGCGGTACGGCGCCTTCGCCCGCTCCTTCGTCGTCGACGAGCGCGGCGCCCTGGTCCCGGCGGTGCGTGACGCCGAGGGCCGGCTGGTCCCGGACCGCCGCACCCCCTCCTTCCAGGTCCCGGAGTGGGTGACGCTGCCCGACTTCCTGGCGCCGCACCTGGCGGCCCGCAACACCACGACCGTCGGCGACCTGCCCTACCGCGTGGAGAAGGCACTGCACTTCTCCAACGGCGGCGGCGTGTACGCGGGCACCGACACCCGCACCGGCGCCAAGGTGGTGCTGAAGGAGGCGCGCCCGCACGCCGGCCTCGCCGCGGACGGGGCCGACGCGGTCGCCGGCCTGGAACGCGAGCGGCAAGCCCTCGAACGGCTGGCGGGCACCGGCGTGGTGCCCGAGGTCCGCGACTGGTTCACCCTCGGCGACCACCGCTTCCTGGTGACGGACTTCGTCGAGGGACGGCCGCTGAACTCCTACTTCGCCGAACGGCACCCGCTGCTCACCGCGGACCCGGACCCGGCCGAGGTCGCCGCCTACACACGGTGGGCGGTACGTGTCCACGCGGCGGTCGAGCGCGCGGTGGAACAGGTGCACGCGCGGGGGATCGTCTTCAACGACCTGCACGTCTTCAACATCATGGTCGCCCCCGACGAGGAGTCGGTGGTGCTGCTGGACTTCGAGGCGGCCGCGCCCGCGCAGGAGCGGGGCCGCCAGGTCGTCGCGCACCCGGGCTTCTTCGCGCCGCCCGACCGCCGCGGCACCGACGTGGACCGCTACGCGCTCGCGTGTCTGCGCCTCGCGCTGTTCCTGCCGGTCACCACGCTGTTCGTGGTCGACCGCGGCAAGGCGGCCCACCTGGCCGAGGTGATCGCCGCCCAGTTCCCTGGCCTGCCGGACGGATTCCTCGCCGAGGCGGTCGCCGAGATCACCCGGGAGGCCTCCGGGCCCCGCCCCGGCCCCGCCGCGCTCGTCGAACCCGCCGACTGGCCGCACAGCAGGGACTCGATGGTCAAGGCCGTCCTCGCCTCGGCCACTCCGGACCGCGACGACCGGCTCTTCCCCGGCGACATCGCCCAGTTCTCCGACGGCGGAGGACTCGGGCTCGCCCACGGCGCGGCCGGCGTGCTGTACGCCCTCGCCACGGCGGGCTCCACCCGCTACGAGGAGGGCGAGCGCTGGCTGCTGGACCACACGGACCCACCCCCGCCGGGCACCCCGCTCGGCCTGTACGACGGGCTCGCCGGCGTCGCCCACGTCCTCGACCTCCTGGGCCACCGGCAGCGGGCGCTGGACCTGGCCGACACCGTCCTGCGGGAGCGCTGGCAGAACCTGCCCTCGGATCTCCACGGCGGCCTGGCCGGCCTCGGCCTGGTCCTCGCCGGCCTCGCGGACTCCACCGGCGAGAGCGAACTGCGCGGCCACGCCGACGACATCACCCGGATCCTGCTGAGCCGCCTGTCCCAGCCCCCCGAGCCGAAGCGGCGGGCCGGCCTGCTGCGCGGAGCGAGCGGTCCGGCACTGTTCCTGCTGCGCCAGTACCGGCGCACCGGCGAACGCGCCCTGCTCGACGCCGCGGGCGCCGCACTCCGCCGCGACCTGGACAAGTGCGTGACCCAGCGGGGCGGTTCCCTGGAGGTCGACGAGGGCTGGCGGACGCTGCCGTACCTCGGCGACGGCAGCGCGGGCATCGGGATGGTGCTCGACGACCACCTCGCGCTCCACGACCGGCCGGCCGACGGCGACGGCGACAGGGGCGAGTACGGGAGCGGGAGCGAGTACGGGTCCGGAGAGGACCTGCGGCGGGCCCGGGACGCCATCCTGACCGCCGCCTCCGCCCGCTTCTACGCCCAGCCCGGACTCTTCCAGGGCCGCGCCGGAATGATCCTCCACCTCGGCCGCACCGGCGACCCGGACGACCGGCTCGCCGGCCAGATCGCCGGACTCGGCTGGTACGCGATGGACTATCAAGGCCAACTCGCCTTCCCCGGACACCAGATGATGCGCCTCTCCATGGACCTCGCCACCGGAACGGCTGGCTGCCTGCTGGCCCTCGCCGCGGCCCTCGACGGGCCCGGCTCCGCGCACCTGCCGTTCCTGCCGCCGCTCATGCGGCCCTCATGACGCGGTCGCGCACTCCGCGCGGTCGTGACGCATCCCCGTCCCACTACAGGAAGGATCAGAAAATGGCACTGCTCGACCTGCAGACCCTGGAGTCCGACGAGAACACCGGCGGCGGCGGCGCCAGCACGGTCAGCCTGCTGTCCTGCATCAGCGCGGCGAGCGTGCTGCTCTGCCTCTGACGGAGGCGGACTCCGCTCCCGTCACGGGCGGCCTCCGCGTGCCGCACTGACGGAGACCGTGCCCGTCCCCGGCCGGCACCGAGTGCCGCCGGGGACGGGCACCGCGCGACCCACGGCTCCGGCCGGCTCGCCCCCGCACCGGGGACGCGGCCGCCCGGAGCCCTCACACTTTCGGGAGCAGGCGGATGCGAGCTCGGCCGCGGCAGGACGACCCGGTCACCGACGTAACCCGTGCGCTGCTGCGCACGGCCGGCCGGCACAGCGCAGCCCGGCGCGCGGCCCTGTGCCTGGTGAGCACGGCCGGGGCGGGCGCCGGGCTGCTGCTGCCCGCCGCCCTCGGCCGGGCCCTGGATCTGCTGCTGGCCCACGCGCCGGCCACCCGCTGGGTGCTGTACTGCGCGGTGCTGGTGCTGGGCGTCGCCGTCCTGGACGCCGTGGAGACCGTCCTGCACGGCACGGTCGACGCCCGGACCACCGCCCGGCTGCGCCGCGGGGCCACCGGACACCTGCTCGCGGCGGGCGCCCGGGCCGGCACCCGCTTCGGTGCCGGGGACCTCATCGCCCGCCTGGTCGGCAACGCCGCCCAGGCGGGTACCGCCCCCGCCGCGCGGGCCGTGCTGCCGGCCGCGCTCGCCGGCCCCGTCGGCGGCGTCGTGGCCCTCTGTCTGATCGACCCGTGGCTGGCCGCCGTGTTCCTCGCCGGAGCGCCGCTCCTCGCCCTGCTGCTGCGGGTCCTCGCCCGGGACACCTCCGCCTGCGTGAGTGAGTACCAGCGCGTCCAGGGCCGTATCGCCGGGGCGCTCGCGGAGGCCGTCGCAGGCCGCCGCACCATCCGCGCGGCCGGCCTGGAGGAACAGGAGACGGCCCGCGTCCTGCGGCCGCTGCCCGACCTCTCGCGCGCCGGCCGGCGCATGTGGCGGGTGCAGGGACGAGCCGCCGCCCAGGCGGTCGCCGTCGCCCCGCTGCTGCAACTCGGGGTGGTGGCCGTGGCCGGACTGCTGCTGGCCCGCCACCGGCTGTCGGCCGGCGACGTGCTCGCGGCCTCCCGGTACGCGGTGCTGGCCACCGGGGTGGGGGTGCTCGTCGGACAGATCTCCGGCCTGGTGCGCGCCCGCGCCGCGGCCCGCCGCCTCGGCGAACTGCACGCCGAACCGGCCCCCGCCCACGGGGAGCGCGGGCTGCCGCCCGACGGGCCGGGCCGCCTGGAGTTCCACGGCGTGACGGTCCGGCGCGGCGACCGCGCCGTCCTCACCGGAGTGGACCTCGTCGTGCCCGGCGGCACGACCCTCGCCGTCGTCGGCCGCTCGGGCACCGGCAAGTCGCTGCTGGCCGCGCTCGCGGCCCGGCTGGCCGACCCGGACGCCGGAGAGGTCGTGCTCGACGGGGTGCCGTTGCGCGAGCTGACGCGCGAGGAACTGCGGCGCGCCGTCGCGTGCGCCTTCGACCGGCCCGTCCTGCTGGGCCGGACCGTCGAGGACGCGATCGGACTCGGCCTGCCGCACCCCCGCCCGGCCGCGCTCCGGCAGGCCGCCCGCACCGCCCACGCCGACGACTTCGTCCGCCGGCTGCCCCACGGCTACGCCACCGTCTGCGCCGACGCCCCCCGCTCGGGCGGCGAGACCCAACGTCTGGGCCTGGCACGGGCGTTCGCCCGGCACGCGCGCCTGCTGGTCCTGGACGACGCCCTGTCCAGCCTCGACACGGTCACCGAGCACCGCGTCACCCAGGCGCTCACCGCGCCCGGCACACCCGGCACCCGCCTCCTCGTCGCCCACCGCGCCGCCACGGCCGCCCGCGCCGACGCCGTGGCCTGGCTGGACGGGGGCCTGGTCCGCGCCGTGGGACGGCACGACGCGCTGTGGGCGCAGCCCGAGTACCGGGCGGTCTTCGGCGCCGCGGACCCGCCGGAGGCGAGCGACGGGCGGGGGAGCACGACGAAGGCGGCGAACGGCGGTGCGCGGTGACCGAGCGGCGACGCGCCCGCCACGGCGGGCAGACGGACACCCGGATGCCGGTCGGCGAGCCCGGGACGACCGGGAAGGACGGGCCGGTGCGCGCCCGGCGCCGGACAGCGGACGACGGACACGCGCGGCGGAGCGGGGGAGCGGCGGCGAGGCCGCGCCGCCGCGGCGTGGGCGACGGCCCCGCCGGCGGCGAGGTGTACCGGCGCGGACTGTCCTTCCTGCGCCGGCGGTGGCGGGTGCTGCTGCGGCTGGCCGGCTGGTCGGTGCTGGAGACCGGACAGACCTTCCTGCTGGGCTACGCCCTGGCGCGCGCCCTGGACGCGGGGTTCCTCGCCGGGCGGCCCGGCACGGGAACGGCCTGGCTGGCTCTGGCGGGCGTGGGCGTTCTCGCCGGCGCCTACGGCACCGGCCGGGCGTACGCGGCGGTGGCCGCGCTGGTGGAACCGTTGCGGGACCGGCTCGTGGAGCGGGTCGTCGCACGGGGGGTGCGGGAGGCGGACGACGGCGCGCTGTCCGCGCTGACCCAGCAGGTGGAGATCGCCCGGGACACGTTCGCCGGTCTGGTCATGGTGTCGCGGTCGTTCGTGTTCACCGCCGCCGGAGCGATCCTCGGGCTCTTCTCGCTCGCTCCGCCGCTGCTCCTGGTCGTCGTCCCGCCGCTGGCCGCCGGAGTCGGCCTGTTCGCGGCGACCCTGCGCCCGCTGGCGCGCCGTCAGGAGGAGTTCCTGGTGGCCGACGAGGCGCTGGCCGGGCAACTGGCCACCGTCTGTCCCGGGTTGCGGGACGTCACGGCGGCCGGGGCGGAGGAGCCTGTCGCCGCAGGCCTCGCCGAGTACGTGGAGCGCGAGGCGGGTGCCGCGCGGTCGCTGGCCCGCTGGTCGGTGGCCCGGGTGGCCGCGCTGGCGCTCGGCGGCCAGCTCCCCGTGGTCCTGCTGCTGGCGACGGCACCCTGGCTGCTGGCCCGCGGGGTGACCCCCGGTGCCCTGGTCGGCGCCCTGGCCTACGTCACCCAGTCACTGCTGCCCGCCCTGAACAACCTCGTCCACGGCCTCGGCACGGGCGGCTCCCGGCTGGCCGTGGTGGCCCGGCGTCTGATCCGCCCGACGGAACCGCCCGGCGGGCCGGCGCCGGAGCCCGTACCCCGCGCCGACGTCCCGGGCACCCGGTCCCGCCCGCACCGGTCCGCCGGCGACCGGCCGGACCCGGGGGGACCGGGCGCCGACCCGGCCGGAGCCGGGCACCCCGTCGGCGGCCCTTCCGAACCCACCGCACTCCCGCCCCGCCCTCCGACGCCCGCCCTCCGGCTCTGCCGCGTCACCTTCGCCCACGGGCCGGACGCCGCCCCGATCATGGAGGGCCTCGACCTGGACGTGCGGCCCGGTGCCCACCTGGCGGTGGTCGGCCCCAGCGGGATCGGGAAGTCCACGCTCACCCTGCTGGCGGCGGGACTGCTGCGTCCGTCGCGCGGCACGGTGCTGCTGTACGGCGAGCCCGCCACCTCCCGGCCGGCGGCCGCGCGCCGGGTGCTGATCCCGCAGGAGGCGTACGTCCACACCGGCACACTCGCCGAGAACCTCGCCCTGTTGCGCCCGGACCCGGTGCCCGAGCGGGAACTGCTCGTCGCGACAGACACGGTGGGGCTCGGCCCGCTGCTGGAGCGGCTGGGCGGCCCGGGGGCGGCCGTGGACCCGGCGGCGCTGTCGGCCGGCGAGCGGCAGCTGATCGCACTCACCCGCGCCTATCTGTCGCACGCCCCGCTCGTCCTGCTCGACGAGGCGACCTGCCACCTCGACCCGGAGTCGGAGGAGCGCGCCGAACGCGCCTTCGCCGGGCGGCCCGAGAGCACCCTCGTGGTCGTCGCCCACCGCATCACCTCCGCCCGCCGCGCCGAGCGCGTCCTGCTCATGGACGGGCCGCGGACCGCGTACGGCACCCACGAGGAGCTGCTGGCCCGCTCGGCCGGCTACCGTGCGCTCGTGGGCCGGTGGGCGCCGGCCTCACAGCCAGCCCTGTCCCTGGGAGATACGGATGGCGTCGATGCGGTTGCGGGCTCCGGTCTTGCGGGTGATGGCCGCCATGTAGTTGCGCACGGTCCCGTGGGACAGGTGCAGGCTTCCCGCGATCTCCGCGACGGAGGCACCCTGGGCGGCGAGTGACAGCACGCTCAACTCCCTGCGGGTGAGCGGCATCTCGGCGGCCTTGAGGAAGCCGAAGCCCAGCGAGTCGTCGACGAAGCGTTCCCCCGAGGCGACGCGCCGGATGCCGAGTACCAGCTTCTCCGGCGCGCCCTCCTTGTCGACGAAGCCGGCCGCCCCCGCCTCCGCGGCGTGTCTGAGCAGGCCCGGCCGGCTGGCGGTGGCGAGCACCAGCAGACGCGCCCGGTCGCCCAGGCACCGCGCCCGCAGGTCGCCCAGCGGCGGGACGCCACGGGCGCCGGACCGCTCCAGGTCGACGGCGCACACGTCCGGCCGTAAGGAGGTGGCGTGGCCCGGCGCGCCGTACCAGGACGTCTCGTCCACGCGCAGGTCGGGCTCTCTGCGCAGCCAGTCGGCGAGGACGGATCGCACCAACGTCGCGTCATGCACCAGAAGTACCCGGATCACTGCCGCCCCTTCAGCTCGCTTCGCCGGTGTCCCTGGTGTCCGGCCTACATGGTGTTCACCGCCTGCCCATTGTTGACTCCCGTCACCTTCCACGGGCGCGAGGATCCGGCCATCAGGGTGCGCGGGGGCGCACGTACGGCGCCCGTGCACCGCACCACGCTTCGACTGCGGGGGCATGACAGGGGCCCCTCGGGGTAGGGCCGGGCTCGTACCGTCACGCGCCGGCGCCGGGCCGCCCGGACGGGGCGAGAGGAGGCGTCGCACCGTACCCGGGGCACGGTCTTCCCGCGCCTCCGCCCCCGCGACGACGGCCCGGTGGGGCCCGGCGACGAACGGCGGCCGTCCGGAAACCGTCGCCGCGGCCCGCGCCCGGGCCGTCGTGGCCGGCCGCCACCGCAGGGCCGCGCGCCGCCGCACTGCTGGTGAGCGCGCGGGCCGTCGGCGCCACGCTGCGGGGCCGGCCCGCGACGCCGGGTCGCGCTCATCGCGCTGTCCCGCCCCCGCTCCGGCCGCCCCGCGTCACCGGCCGCCCAGGGCCGCGAACGTGCCCGCTACTCGCCGCCGGTCGGTCCGTCGCCTCCGGACCCGGGGGCGTCGAGTCCGAGGCCGTGGCACATCTGGCCGGCGATCCAGTCGGCGTACTCCCGCTCGCTCCAGCCCCGCTCCCGCACCAGGGCCCGGTAGTGGCACGGGTCGTTGAACATCCACACCGTGTCCACGGCACGCTCGTGATCGAGCCCGCGCCGCCCGGCGCCCCGCGCCTCGACGAGATCGACCACCATGCCGGCCCCGGCGCGCCGGTTGCGCTGCATCGTCTCCCAGAGGCCGGCCGGCTCCGGGCCCTCGTCCGCCGCCCGGCGCACCACCTCGAAGATCTCCGCAGCGCGGCCGCCGATGAGCGTGCAGACCTCCGCGTAGGCGTGCACCACCGCCCGCGGGGTCCGCGCCTCCCGCACCGGCCGGAACCAGGGCCGCTCCGCCACGGGCACCGGCTCGTCGTCGCCCGCCGGCGCCTGGTCCACCACCTCGCGGAGCAGGGCGGCCTTGGAGCCGAAGGCCGCGAAGACCGTGGGCCGGGCCACCGCGGCGTCCGCGGCGATGTCGGCGAGGGAGGTGGCCGCGTACCCGCGGGCGACGAAGAGCCGGTTCGCCGCCGCGCCGGTGCCCAGACCCGGGGCCGGCTCACCGTGGCCGAGTTCCTGAACCCGGCCGGCTTCGCCCCGCCGCTGCACCGGCACACCTTCGTCGTCGGCTCCGACGAACCCCTGCGCTGCCTGCAGATCACCACACCGTCCGGCTTCGAGGACTTCGCCGCCGACGTCGGCGCCCCGGCCACCGAGCACCGGCTTCCCGACCCGGCCCCCTTCGACCCGGCCGCGCTCGGACACGCCGCCGCACGCCACCACCTCGAGATCCTCGGCCCACCGCCGAACGCCGCCCCCCGGGCGTAGCCCGCCTGCCGTGCCGGGTCCCGGACCGGGACGGGGCCTCCGCAGCAGCCGCTATCCGCCCGGCGTCACCAGCCCCGACTCGTACGCGACCACCACCGCCTGGGCCCTGCTGTTGAGGTCCAGCTTGGTCATCGTGCGGTTGAGGTGGGTCTTGACGGTCGCCTCACTGATGAAGAGCAGGTCGGCGATCTCCGGGTTGGACAGTCCGCGTGCGATCAGCTTCAGCACCTCCAGCTCACGGGCGGTCAGCTCCGCGAGGTCCACGGGGCGTCCACCGACGGCCCGGCGGGCGTAGGCCTCGACCAGACGGCGCGTGACGCTGGGGGCGAAGAGCGCGTCGCCGCCGCGCACCGCTGCCACCGCCGCGAGCAGCCGGTCGGGTCCCGAGTCCTTGAGCAGGAAGCCGCAGGCCCCCGCCCGCAGCGCCCCGTACACGTACTCGTCGAGATCGAAGGTGGTGAGCACGAGGACCCTCGGCGGGGCGCCCGATGCCTGGGCCAGGATGCGCTCGGTGGCCTCGATGCCGTCCATGCCGGGCATCCGGATGTCCATCAGGACCACCTCGGGCGCGGTCCGGGCGGCCAGCGCCACGGCCTCGGCTCCGTCCTCCGCCTCACCCACGACGGAGATGCCGGGCGCGGCTCGCAGCAGCCCCACGAGTCCGGCCCGGATGAGGAACTGGTCGTCGACGACGAGCACTGTGGTCATGCGGTGGCGTCGTCCCCCTGCACTGCGGCCCGCGCTGAGGTCGGCAGGGTCAACCGTACGGCGAAGCCGCCCTGGTCCCGCGGGCCGATGCTGATCTGTCCACCGTAGAGCTTGGCCCGCTCGCGCATGCCAATCAAGCCGTGCCCGCCGCCGCTGCGCATTCTGACCGGAACCACCCCCTCTCCGTCGTCGGTGACCGAAACGGTCACGTGCCGCGGCTCGTAGCTCAGCCGTACCTCGGCCCGCGCGCCGCGCGCGTGCTTCAGCACGTTGGTCAGGGCCTCCTGCACCACCCGGTACACGCACAGCTCGACCCCGGGGGCGAGCGGGCGGGGAGTGCCCTGCACGGTGAGGGCGACGGGGACACCGCCGCCGCGGACGCGTTCCGTCATCTCCTCCAGGCGGGCGATGCCGGGCATGGGGGCGGCGGGCGCGCCGTCGTCGTCGGCGCGCAGCAGCAAGAGCATCCGGCGCAGTTCGTCCAACGCTTCCCTCCCGGTGGCGTCGATGGTCTCCAGGGCGGCGCGGGCGGTGTCCCGGTCGGTGTCGAAGACGAAGCGGGCCAGGCCCGTCTGCACGGAGATGACGGACATGTGATGCGCGACCACGTCGTGCAGTTCGCGGGCGATCCGGCCGCGCTCCTCGGCGACCTCGCGCCGGGCGCGCCGGGCCTGTTCGCGCCGCAGCCGCCGGGTCAGCTCGGCCGAGCGGCGGGCCACGACGCCGAAACGCCACAGCACCGCGGGGTAGACGACCGCCTGGCCGACCACGGAGGGCCAGCCGTCGGTGTGGCTGACCGCACCGGCACAGATCCAGGTCGCGGTCATCAGCGCGGCACAGGGCACGGCCAGGCGCGGCGGACGCAGGGCGGCCACGGTGTACACGGCGAGCATCGGGCCGAAGCTGCACACCACGGGCCAGTAGCCGAGGGCGATGTACACCAGCCAACTCGCGTGCACCAGGCAGCAGACCACCACCGGGCCGCGGTCACGCAGGACGAGCGGTAGATGGACCAGGACCACCAGCACGTAGCCGGTGGTGTCGAGCGGGACGTGACCCTGGCGTGCCGCCTCGGGCCCCAGCAGCAGGGCCACACCGGTGAGGGCTGCCGCGATGAGCGTGTCCACGGCGAGGGGGCGCATCCGCATCGCAGCAGCGTAGAGCGGGCGTCGCGGAAGCGTCAGACCCGGCGGTGCCGGGCGGGTGGAGGGTCGCAGGCGCGGACGGCACCGAGCGGGACGGGCCGAAGCCCGCATGCCCCGGACCGCGGCGGCGGCCCCGACCGCGCCGGCCCGGCAGGCGTGCCGAGGGCCGCCCTTCACCCCGTGTCGTCGCCTGTGTCGCATGCTGACGGGACGAGACCGTCAGCGGACACGGAAGACCCCGTGGGCGCCGCGTTCCGCGTCCGTCATGACGTGGGTGACGAAGGGGTAGGAACCCGCCTCCGGGAAGGACAGTTCGACGAATCCGCCCGACGCGGGCGCGAGATCGAGGACCTGCGCGCCACCGCGCTCGGCGCCCGACGGACGCAGGGCATAGGCGCCTTCGCGGAAGACGGTGTCGAACTGACCGCCCACCACGTGGAAGACGCTGGACAGGTTGGGCCCCGCCGCCAGGACCCAGACGCGTACCCGCTCACCTGCCCGCGCCGTCAGCGGAGCGTGGTCGTACTGGTTGGCGTACCCGTTGAAGGCCACGATGTCCGGCTGCTTGGTGCTCACCTTGCCGGCGTCCGCCGTGCCGTTCTGCGCGCCGAGGTAGAACTCCGACTGGACGAGGACGAATTCCCGGTCCACGCGCGGCAGACCGGGCGGGTCGATGATCACCGCGCCGAACATGCCGTTGGCGATGTGCAGGGACATCGGCATGGTCGCGCAGTGGTACATCCACACGCCGCTGCGGGTGGCCCGGAAGCGGTACGTCAGCGACTGGCCGGGCTGGACGGTGCGCATCGGCCCGTCCGGCGCCAGTGCCCCGGCGTGGAAGTCGATCGAGTGGCCGATCGTCCCGTCGTTGACGAGGGTGATCTCGAAGGTGTCGCCGACGCGGCCGCGCAGAACGGGTCCCGGAGCCGTCCCGCCGAAGGTCCACAAGGTCTGCCGCACGCCCGGAGCGACCTCGGCCCGCACTTCCTCGACGGTGAGGGTCCGCCGGTGCAGCCGGGGGCCGGGACCTTCCGCGGCGGGCGGCAGTGCGGCGTCGCGGGCGGTGAAGCCGTCGGCCGGTTCGGCCATCGGGTCGAACGCCTCCGCGGCCGAGTCGCCCGCCGCGGGCGTTCCCGCAGTGTGCTCGTGCGGGGCCGCGCCGGTCGTGCCCGAACCCGTCCCGTCCCGCGCCGTGCCGGGGCCGGTCGTGCCCGAACCCGTCCCGTCCCGCGCCGTGCCGGATCCCTCGGCGTGCGTGACCCGGACCGAGAAGACCATGCCCGACCGGCGGTGCCCGATCACCGAGCACCAGCCCGAGAGGTGCCGGCCGACGACCCCCGCGTCCAGCGTGTCCTGCTCGCCGGGTCCGAGCCGGCCGGTGCGGGCACCGGTCTCCAGCACCAGGTCGTGCGTGTCGGTGCCGCCGTTGCGCAGCCGGACCACCAGACGGTTCCCCGCCGGCACGTCGACGGTGGCGGGGGAGAACCGCATGGCGCGGATCGTCACGTCGACCGTGGTGGTGCGGCCCGTCGGGGTCACCCCGCCGCCGTCCGCGCGGGTGGCGGCGGACCGCTCCGCGACGGGCAGCGAACGCACGTCCAGCGCCCCGCCCCCCGCGACGGCCAGCACCACGGCCGCGAGCCCGGACGCCACGCCGCCGAGCACCCTGTGCGGGCCCGGCCGCCCCTCGGCGTGCGCGGGTGCGGGCGGCGCGCCCGCGTCCCCCCGCGCCGCTGCGCGGCGTCGGCGCACACCGCTGACGACGGTGAGCACCAGGAGGACGAGGAAGTGCAGCAGCACCACCAGCAGCAGCAGTGAGCACGCCACCCGGACCGCGGACGGCACCGGGAGCACGCAGAGCAGCAGCGCGGCGTTGGTGACGGCCAGCCGGGCCGGCCAGGCGCGTGCGAGCCCGGCGGTGGCGGCGCGTACGGCCGTGGGGCCGCCGCCCAGGACCACCGGCACGAGGAAGCTGAGCGCGCCGAGCAGCACCTGGGCGATCCAGCCGGCGGCCAGCGGCGCCGTCAGCTGGTGCATGCGCTCCGCCACCGCCGGCCAGGACGTCGTGGAGACCAGAAGGCCCGTCAGGGCCGCCAGGGAGCCGGCGAGCCAGAGGCAGCCCGCCGCGACCGACCAGGCGGCGAACGAGTTCGGCGTCTTGGCGCGGGCCTCGCGCAGCCAGGGCCCGCCCGCGATCACGAGCCCGGCGGCGTAGCCGGCCACGCCGGGGGCGGCCAGGGCAGGCGGGGCGAGCAACGCGCCGGCTACGGCGGCGGAGAGGCCGGCGAGCAGGACGGGAAGCGCGGTGCGCGCCGCCCGTTCCGCGCCGTCCGCCACCCGGGTGCGCAGCATCGTCGGCCACAGGGTGACGAGCGTGCCGGCCACCGTGAGGCCGACCCAGCCCAGCAGGTTGATCATCTCGTGCGCGACCAGCATCCGGTCGGAGAGGTCTCCGGCGAGACCGCCACGGGCCATCAGGACCCCGAGCGCGGCACCCGCGGGCAACAGGGCGGAGGCGGCCGTGTAATAGCGCACGGTCATGGAGAACCGGCCGGGCAGCGCCCGGCGCAGCAGCCGGACCAGCCAGACGGCGTGGGCGGTGGCCGCGGCCGCGACCAGGCAGGCGCCCACGAGGACGACGGGCCAACGCTCCACGAGCATGCCGCCGATCACGGTGACGGCCCCGGCGTTTAGGCACGCCAGCCGCAGCGCCGCCGGGGTGCCGCGGTCGGCCTCGGGCAGCCGCAGCACGGACGCGGCGAAGTGCCCCGACCAGATCACGACGGCGTTGGTGACCGCGCCCAGCAGCAGGAGGTGGACGAGCAGCCAGAAGGAGCGCGGCAGGAAGTGGTGGCCGGTCGCGGCCGCGGCGAACAGCGCGAGCCAGACGACCACGATCGCGTTCACCCCGAGGTGCCAGTGAGCCCGGGCGGATCGCAGCGGTGGCTTCGGGGCCGGTCCGCCGGCCGCGGCGGGCGTCAGGTCTGTGGTCACCGGGGGTTCCTCGAGGAGTCGGACGCGGTCGCCGGGGTGTCGGCGGGGTCTGGGGCGGGGCTCACGGGACGGGGGAGGGCCGGGCCGTGTCGGCCGGTCGCCGCTGAGGTGTCGGCGGGGCCGCGGCGGGCGGCGCCCCGCACCGTTGCGGAGGCGGGCAGGCCGGTGTACGGCGCTGCCGCGGTGCCCGGGCGGGCGTGACCGGATGCCGTCACCGGCGCCCGGCGCCCGGCCCGAACGGACGAGGCCGCGGCGGAGAGGACGAACAGCAGGACGGCGGCGATGTCGAGGACTCCGCCGAGCTGCCAGGCCCCTCTGACATCGCGGAGGTCACCCACCACCACGCGCAGCGCCAGGGAGAGGTGCAGCAGCCAGGCCGCCGCCGCGAGCACCGGGTGGTACGGCAGGGGGCGGCGCAGCACGGCCGGAAGGATCACCGGGGCGTGCGCCATGATCATCGACATGACGAAGCCCAGGAAGACGGCGTGCACCACCGCGTCGTAGCGGCTGCCCTGCGTGATCGGCCCGAGCAGCAGCCACAGCGCCCCCGCGAGCCCCAGCCAGGCATAACCGGCCAGCAGGCACGCCGCGGTGAAACGGGGCAGTCCGGTGGAGCCCAGCAGCCGGCGGGCGACGTCGTGCACGAGGAGCCAGGCGACGAGCGCGAGCAGGGCGGCGCCCAGCAGCAGGGTGCCCGTGGCGGGCCAGGCGAGGGTGGTGACGACCCCGGCGACGACGGCCCCGACACAGCCCAGGAAGGCGTGTTCCGCGGTCGGCGCCAGGGACCCGACCCGTGCGAGTTCCAGTCGTTCCCCCGCGATGGTCAGGACGAGGAACGCGACCAGCCAGGGCAGCAGCCGGGGGATGTCGAGGCCGCCCAGCCACAGCAGAGCGGCGCCGAGTGCCGAGACGGCGCCCGCGGCCTGCGCGACCAGGGCGGCACTCGGCGCACGGTGCCAGAAGCGCACGTACAGGACGACCAGGGCGGCGCACCCGGCGACGAGGAGCAGTCGCGCGACGGCCAGGTCCACCGGCGTCAGCAGGAGCACCCCTCCCGCGCCCAGGAAGGCGGGGGCGAGGTACGGCGGACGGCCGCCGAGGGCGACCGCGCGTTCCAGTGCCACCAGCGTGCCGGCGAAGCCGAGCACCATCACCATCCCGTGGACCTGCGGCAGACGGTCGCCGTTGACGGGGGCGGGCAGTCCGAGCAGGCCGAGGGCGGCGTCCAGGCCGGCCAGCAGACAGAGACCGGCGGCCGACAGCACAGGCACCCGGCGGGCGCCCGCGCGCCGGTCGGCGGCGGTCACCGGTCGTCCCCGGGCGTGGCGGGCCGGGGCGCGCCCCCCGGCCCGCCCGGTCCCTCGGGCGCCGTGGCCGTCCCCAGGTGCAGCCGGCACGCGTCGGGCTCGGCGAACGGAAGCAGTTCGACGTCCTGAGGGGTCTCGCCCAGGGCGCCGAGAGCCGCTCGGGCCAGCCCCTCGTGGACGCCGCAGACGACCCCGGGATGCTCGCGGGCCGCCTCGACGAAGGGGCAGCGCGGGAGCCGAACACGCCGCGCCCGAGTGTCCGCCTCCGGCGCGAATCCGATCTCGGCGAGCAGGTCCAGCAGCCGTCGCCGCGCCTCCTCGGGGTCCGCCGCCGGTGCCTGACCGGCGGTCAGCACGCGGCCCCAGTCCTCGCCCGCCGCGAGGGCGTCCGCCCGCGGATCGGCGCTGGAGCGGGCGATCCGGGCGGCGAGCACGGCGGCGAGCCCCGCGTACTCCCGGGCGGGCGACTCCTGAGGGGGCCGCGACCGGTAGCGCCAGGCGGGCCGGCCGCGCCCCGCGGGCGCCGACCGCTCGCGTACGGCGAGATTGTCGTCCACGAGGGCGTCCAGGTGCTCGCGGACGGTGTTGACGTGCAGCGCGCACACCTGGGCGAGCGCGCCGGCGGTCACGGGGCCGGACTGGCCGCGCAGGTACTGCAGGACACCGCGGCGCTGCCGGGACAGCGGCAGGCGGCTCGATCCGCTACCGGGGAGCGGTCCATTATTTTCCACGGACATGTCCGTAGTATATTGCCCGCATCGGCCCCGCACCGACCGGGAGGGGCCGCCGGCCGGAAGGACGACCCTGATGAGCACCCTGACCCTCGCATCGGATCCCCAGGACGCGGCGGCCGCCGAGGCCGTCGAGGCGCACCACACGCACCTGGCGGGAGAACTGGCCGGGCGGGTCGCCCTGCTGATCGCGGACGCGGAGCGCGACCCGGCGCACGCGGACGAAACCCGTCGCGCCCTGGTCGACTTCTGCGACCACGACCTCGTTCCGCACGCGGTGGCCGAGGAGCGGACCCTCTACCCCGCTGCCCGCGACCTGCCTGCGGCCCGGCTCCTCGTCGACGGCATGCTGGCCGAACACCGGGGGATCGTGGCCCTCGTCGACGCGCTGCGCGAGGCGCGCTCCGCCGTGCGGGCGGCTGCCGACGGCCGGGCGCTCCAGGTGCTCTTCGAGGAGCACCTGGCGAAGGAGAACACCCTCGTCCTGCCGCTGCTCGCCGGCGCCCCGGACATCTCCCTGGCCGGACTGCTGTCCGGCATGCACGACCTGCTCGGGCACGGCCACGCGCGCGAGGACGACGAGGCCGAGGCCGGCGCCCGCGGCGGGTGCGGCGGAAGCTGCGGGTGCGGCGGATCCGACGACGCCGACGTCCCCGAACTCGACGTACGCGACATCCCGCACTCCCTGCGGCACGCCACGGTGTTCGGCGCGATCGCCGCCGTGCCCGCCGGGCGCGCCATGGTCCTCGTGGCCCCGCACGACCCGCTGCCCCTGCTGGCCCAGATCGAGGACCGCCACCCCGGCGCGTTCGCCGTGGAGTACCTGCAGCGCGGCCCCGAGGCATGGCGGCTGCTCATGACCCACCGCTGAGGAGCCCCGCCGGGAGCGCCGAGTTGCGGACCGCCGAGCCGCCACCGGAGCGACGGGCTGCCGCCACGGTCCGACCGGCTCACGAGGCGATGATGCTCCTCTTGCTGTCAGTGCCGGATGACACCATCCGGTCATGAGCGGCGAGGCATTCGACTGGCACGAGTTCCTGGGACGTTGGCAGCGGGAGTGGGTCCCGCGCGACCACCAGGAAGGAGAAGCGCCCGAAAAGACGTACACAAGCGCACCCGGCGGTCCGAACCCCCGCCCCCTGGGCAGTCCCGGCGCGCCGGAGGCGGCGATCGCCGCCTCCGAGGAGCGGCTTGGGCGGCGACTGCCGCCCTCGTACCGGGAGTTCCTCGCCGTGAGCGACGGATGGCAGGTGGACGAGACGGCAGGCGTCTACCGGCTCGGCGGCGTGGCGGACATCGACTGGTTCCACGATCCGCACGGCCTGACCCCGCTGTACCAGGGGGATCTGGGCGACAACCCGTCCGCGGAGGAGGTCCTGCTGGCCGGGATGTGGCAGCGGGCGCTCCGCCTGGAGACCGACTCCGACATGTCGTACGCGTTGCTGGACCCCGGCGACCGCGACCCGGACGGCGAGTGGGCGCTCTACGTCTACAAGGGCTGGAGCGGCGAACTGCCCGACCGCTACCCGTCGTTCCGCGCCTATATGGAAGCCAGGTACCGCGCCTTCCACGCCGACCGGGCGCACCGACCGGACTTCGTCAACGCGACCACCCGTGCCCAGGACGCGCGGGTGGCGCAGGCCCGCCTGCTGGTCCTGCGCGGACGGTACGAGGAGGCCCGGCCGCTGCTGGAGGAGGCGCGGGCCTTCGGCCGGCCGGGCAGCGCCGCGCTGCTGAACCAGCTGCGGCAGCTGATGGCTCCGCACAGCCCCAGGGACCAGGGCTTCCTGGTGGGCGACCCGCGTTACCTGACCGAGCTGCTGCCCCTGCAGGTCCTGACTCTCGCGCACGGCGGAGGGCGGCGTGGCGGGGACGACCACTGGCTGGGGATGATGGCCGCCCGCGGGGTGGCCCGCGAGACCGCGCGGGCGGCGCTGGACGCGGTCCGCGACTCCACCCACCGCTACGCGCCCGCCGGTACGTGGGGCCGGGCCGTCGCCGAGGCCCGGGAGACGGCCCGCTGGGGCGACTGCGACGCCGCGTGGCGGGTGCTGCGGGCGGCGCTTGCGCTGTGGGAGGCGCCGGGACCCGATGTGATCGCCCCCGTCGGTCTGCTCGCCGACCCGGTCCTGGGTCCGCTGATCACCCCGGAGCGCGGCCGGGAGATCCTCGCGACACCGCGGTCCGGGCAGCGCGGCCCCGCCCCGGAGCAGGTGCCCGACCTCGACCCGCCGGGCCTGGCCTGGCTCACGGAACCCATCGCGGGCAGACGGCCGTTCGACGGATACCGCTGTGTCTGGACCGAGGCGACCGACCCCACGCGTCTGCCCGACCTGCTCGGCGAGGAGGACGCCCGGCTGAGCGGGCCCACCGATCTGCGCCGGGCGTTCTGGCGAGGCACCGATCCCCACAGGCGGGAGGACGCCGAGCCCTGGGCGGACCGGGCCACGGTCGCCGTCGGCCGCACGGCCCGGGGCTGGGCCTTCGCCTTCGACGGCTGGTCCCACCGCCACCTGAACAAGCTGTTCCGGTCACCTGCGGCGGCCGCCTCCGCCGACGGACGCGCGGTGGTGGTGTGGTGCGACCCGGGGCCTTCGGCGCCCGGGCGCCACGGCGTCTTCCACCTGTCGGTGGCCGAGCGGGGCGAAGAGCTGTACGCGTTCAGCGCGCGGGGCACCGACATCCAGCGCAGCGGCTCGATACCCCCGCCCCTGGACCCGGCACGACTGTTCCGCCCGCAGGACACCGACCCGGACCGCGAACTGCGCCTCCTGCACGCCCTGCACGGCGAACTGGGCCTGTCCCTGCCCCGCTTCGCGCTGACGCAGGGCAGTCTCCACACCTTCACCACCCGCTCCTGGACCCGGCCGCCCCGCGACGGCGAGAGCTTCGCCTGGATGAGTTTCGTACGCCACCGCCTCTGACGCGGTGGGCCGCCGTTGCCGCCCGCGCGACGGGGGCATCCGGTACGGCTCCCGTCGGCCGAGGACACGCCACCACCGTATTGGCGGAGTGCACTTGTTCTGCGGGTGCGGTATTCCGGTACGGACAGCGGTCGGCGCTCTGGCGACCGAGAAATCTGGTGGTCACTGGTGGAGTCTGTACGGGATGCTGCACACGTGATTGAGCGCGATGCGGCAGTTCGTATCGTTGAAGAGGAGCTGGAACGCGAGTATCAGCGCGAACTGGCGGCGAGACCGGAGCCGATGCGCATGGCTGTGTCGCATGTAGAGCAGCACGAGCTGGCCTGGGTGGTTTGCTGGACGTCCGAGGAGTACCTGCGGACCAGGAATTCCGACTTCATGCTCGCCGGAAACGGGCCGTACTTGGTTGATCGCCTCGACGGCAGCCTTCACCGGATCGGGGTCGTCTCTGCGGTATCCGAAGCCTGGGTTGTTGACTACCGAGTTCGCATACGAGGCCAGGCCGTACGCACCGCAGTCGACGATCTGCACGATGAGGTTCGGGCTGTCGCGGCTGCTCGCGGACGGATGCATGCCATGCATACCTTGCGCCAAAGACTCCCGGTGCTGACGCATGCCCAGGTCATCGAGTACGCGACCGCTCTGAGGGACGGCGATCCTCCGCTACATCTTGTTGAAGTCGCTCGCAGAGAGTTGGTACCACCTGTCGATCCGGTTCTGTCGGTGAAGACCGTTCGCGGGCCTGCAGAGCGCTGAGTCACGCCGGCCTGGCAGCGTTCTTGAGGTCTCCCTTCTGCCACGGGCTCAGGGGGTGACGCAGTATGGAACGGGTCGGGGCTGCAAGAGACCTCGTGCTCGGTTACGTCCGTGCTCTGAACGCGATTGACGAGGCCATGAAGGTGGCGATCCCCTCGCTTGAGCGGCTGGCAGACGTCCTTGGCCTGGCCCGTTCGCGCCGGATCAGCCGGAGTGGGCACGTCGGCACCTACTCCTACACGGTTCATGGGGCGGGATGCCGATTCGTCAGTGACAACGGCACTGAGGTCGATGTGGACTTCGAAGCCGACGGGAGCGAAGTCTTCGACCTCTGGCGGCTGCGCTGGTATGGGCTGAGCCTGCCGGACGCTGTTGACGTCACGGATGAGGACTTGCGGACCGCAGTGCGGTCGCTGCAACCGCTTCTGGCCGAGGTGCGGCCGGGGTGGTTCGGCGTAGCCGGCTGATCGCTTCAGGATGATGTCCGCAGTCAGCGCAGGGATATGAGGCTGCAGGCCAGTTGGAGCAGGCCTTGATGGAGGTCGGCGCGTCGCTCGTGGCGGATGCGGAGCCGCTTGAACCGGTGCAGCCAGGCGAAGACGCGCTGGACGACCCAGCGCACCTTGCCCGGTCCGGACCCGTGGACGACGCCGCGTCGGGTGATCAACGGCTTGATGCCCCGCTTCCACAGCGGGCGGCGAACGGGGGCACCGGGTTTTGCGGCCCTGCCGCGCCCCTCCGCGGCGGCCGGGCGCAGGTGTCGCCGAGGCGGGCCACCCGACCGTCGTCCCCGGGCACGGAATGGACGTACCAGCCACCCTCGGCGCGGGCCCTGCCCTCGGCCACCACCGAGGGGCGCGGCTCGGGCGACCGTCGGGGGCGCCGGCACGCGGCGCGTCGGCCCCGCTTCAGCGCGGCGGCGGCCGCCCGAACGGGCCGCGGCGGCCGGCCCGGGGCGCCGTCGGCGTGTGTGACGGCCGGGGCGGTGCGCGGTGGCTCCGGATGCTGCGGGTTCGCCCTTTCGGGGGCCCTGGCTCCCTTGCGGTGTGGCTGCCGGACCCCCGCGAGGAGCGCTTCCATGAATGGACCGACGAGTCCGGTCGGCACGGTGGCGGGGCAGTTGTCGCCGCACCGGCGCGCCGTGCACGAGCAGGGGAGCATGCGTGATCGACACCGCCGGTGACACGGACCGTGGTCGCGGCGCGGCCGTCCTGACCGGACTCGGAGCCTGGCTGCCGCCGCGTCGCGTCCTCAACAGCGAGCTCTGCACCCGCATGGACACCTCCGACGCGTGGATCCGTGAGCGCATCGGCATCGCCGAGCGCCGCATGGCCGGGCCGCGGACGGCGACCGGCGACATGGCGGCGGAGGCCGGCGCCCGCGCCATGGCCTCGGCCGGGGCGGGCAGTGTGGACGCGCTCGTCCTGGCCTCGAACACGCCGGACCACCCCTGTCCGGCGACGGCACCGTGGGTCGCCCACCGTCTGGGCCTGCCGGGCATCCCGGCGTTCGACGTCATGGCGGGCTGCTCGGGTTTCGTGTACGCGTGCACGGTCGCCGCCAGCCTGATCGGCTCGGGCACGGCCCGCCGGGTGCTCGTGGTGGGCGCGGAGACGATGTCCTCCATCATCGATCCCGGCGACCGGGCGACCGCGCCGATCTTCGGCGACGGGGCCGGCGCCGTCGTACTGGAGGCCGGGCCCGCCCACGCCAGTCTGCACCACGGACGGCACTTACGCCGACCACCTGGTGCGGTGCCTGGTCAACACGAGCGAGCACCACCGCGTCCAGGAATCGGCCGCGGTCCAGCGGCTGTTGCGCCGGCAGGCGCTGCGCTCCACCTGGAGGCAGGTGAAGCGGCACGCGGCCTGCCACCGGCGCCTGCTGGATCCCGGCCTGATCCCCGAGGGCGGGATCAGCGGTGTGCCCGCGCTGGTCTTCACCGGGGAGTACGACATCACCACGTCCCCGCGCCGCAACCAGGAGGTCGCCCGCACCATCGCCGGCTCCACCTTCGCCCTCATCAGGGAAGCCGACCACATGGCCCACCTGGAGCGCGACGCGGTCACCTCTCCCGGCGCCCAGATCACCGACCCGAACGCCTCCTGGAGCAACCCGGAGCGGATCCGCTGCGACGACGACGTCCGCGACACGACCAGCTCCACCGGCACGCCCGGCCCCGGCTGCGTCGTGCCCGCCGTCATGCCCGTCGTCAAGATGAGCGCGCTGCCGTCCGGCTCGGGCGCCGCGGCGGCCGGCTACCTGTGGGCACAGGAGAACCTCGCCGACGGCTGGGGGCGGGACAAGCCCCTGACCCGGGCCAAGAGCGGCATCGCCGACCGCACCAGCCGCACCTGCGGAAACGGGAGTTCCAAGCCCTTCCAGGCGCGGACGGACCTCGTGGCGACCGACAGCTGCGGCGCGTTCCCCTTCGCGGCCACCCACGAAGGCGGCACCGACGGCGCTCTGTGCGCCGAGATCGTCCCCAACTACAGCAGCGGAGGGTGGGACATCTACCAGCTCGCGGGCGACTCCGGCGGAGGCTGCGCGCGCGTCCACGCCCCCCTCGCCGACAACCGGTCCGCCGAGGCACAGCTCTCCGAGGGATTCGTGAACCAGCGCGTGGTGGAGGCCGAGGAGTTCAAGCTTGCCATCACCAGCTCGACCCCCGTGCCACAGGCCGCCTGCCTCAAGAGCACGCGGCCCGGGAGACTTCCGGCCGGCAACGGCTGGATCCGGAACACCACCGAACCGGTACCGCACACCAACAAGAGCACCGACCCGCCCGGACCGGCGGGCACGCGCGCGGCCACGGCGCAGGCGTGCCTCGGGAAGACCCTCGGCGCCGGCAGCGAGGCCACGGGAGACATCACCGGCTGGCGGGACGCGCAGAAGTTCGCCGGCGACCACTCGCCCGGGACCGGACTCGCCCGCTGCCACCTGATAGCCAACATCCTCGGCGGAAAGGGCCAGGTGCGCGACGGCGGACAGGACAATCTCGTCCCCTGCTGGCAGGCGGGCATGAACACCGGAACCCCCAGCATGCGGACGTACGAGTTCGCGGCCCAGACAGCGGTGGCGGACACCGCGTTCGGACCGAACGACGCGATCTTCTACCAGGTCACTCCCGACTACCGGGACGACACCAGCACCATTCCCCGGGGCGTCACGATGAGCGCTACGGTCGAGCGGGCCGACGGAACCTCGCAACCGCTGTTCCCCGATGTCTACATCTCCAACACCCAGCGCAACACGGGGCTGTACAACCTCGGAAACTGACCCCAGCCGAACTCGCGCCACCGGGAGCCGGAATGAGCCGAACCACACCCCCGCGGCCGTTCGACGTCACCGCGCTCTTCCCTCAACTGGCCCCGCTGGCCCGCACGGCGACCCGGCTGCACCCCCGCGCCGGGTCGCCGTCACGGCACGACAGTTCGGTCGGCGGGCCGCTGCTGTGGCCCGCCGGCGAGCCGTGGCCGCACTGCGACGGCCCGCACACGTGGGAGCAGGTCGACACGGCCTTCTCCCTGGAGCAGGAGCGGGAGCGCCGGGGCATCCGCACCGAAGCGGGAAGCCGACCGCGGCAGGACCCCCACCCCGTCCGGCACGAGGCCGAGGAGGGGACGATCGACGACGAGCCCGACCCCTGCAGCCCGTGGCCCGGGGGCCCGATCGCCATGCTGCCCGTGGCCCAGCTGTACGTGCGCGACATCTCCCGGTTGCGCCCGCCCCCCGGGCAGGCCGAGGCCGACCTGCTCCAAGTGCTGTGGTGCCCCTTCGACCACCCGGACCACCCCAGGACCGCGCTGCTGTGGCGGTCCGCCGCCGCGGTCACCGACGTCCTCGACTCGCCCCCCGAGCCGTTCGGCGTTCAGTTCCCCGGCTATCTGCCACAGCCGTGCCTGCTCGCGCCGGAACAGGTCACGGAATACCCCCACTTCCTGGAACTGAGCAAGGAACTGCGGCAGCAACTGGGGGAGTGGCACAGGTGGCAGGCCGCCGGGGCCGTGGTGGACAGCTCCTACGCAGCCGCCCCGGAGGAGTTCTACCGGAACAACCTGTCCGTTTCCCCCGGCTGGAAGGTCGGCGGGTGGTCCCGCTGGGGCCTGACCGACCCCCTGCCCCGGACCTGCCGCGTGTGCGACAGCGCCATGGACCCGCTGCTGACCATCGCCACGACCGAATGGAACGCCGGCACCGGAAGCTGGGCCCCCGAAGGCGACCAGGCCCGCGACCCGCTGCCGCCCGGCACCCCTCCGGCCAACTACACCTTCATCGTCCTCGCCCAGGGCTACGACCTCCAACTCCACGTCTGCCCGGCGTCGTCGGACCATCCGCACCTGGAGCTGATCCAGTAGACCGCCACCGCTGTCGCAGTGATGAGCCGCCTTCCCGGAGGCGGAAACAGGGGGAAGCGGATGCCGTACACCGGGAATGAGGCTGCGCACCTGTGACCTCAGCGACCTGGCCGCTGCCCGGGAGGCGGGCCGTACCCCCGGCACCGGGCCGTGCGGGAGCGGGACGAGAGCATGAGCGAGGGCGTCGGCCGACCGGATCAGGGACGGCCTGAGCGCGCGGCCACCCCACCGGCACCGTGCTGACCGGCCTCTCCGGCCATCGTCACGTGCCGTCCGGCCGTATCGTCGCGCGGGCGGCCGGCAACCGCTCAGGGCCGGGGGCTACGATCTGGTGCGGTGATGCGTGAAAGACCCGGCCACCGGGGCAGGTTGGCAGCGACCGTCCTCGCTGCCGCATTCCTCGGCGGATGCGGTGCGACCGACGACGGGCCGAGCGACGACGACTGGGCGGAACTGGTGGCCATGGCGAATCCACGGCTCACCGACGTGAAGATCACCTCCGAGTCGGCGGCCGACGGCAACTGGAGACGGCTCGTGGGCACCGCGGACATCGCGGAGGACCTGTACGTCGAAGTGGACTCCGTCGCCGGTGGCGAGGCATGCGGAGGCGACGTCTCACCCACCGCGTTCGATGCCGTGCGCGGTCCCAAGGGCAGCGGCGAGCACCTGGTGCTGCGCCGCGGACCGACCGCCGGCACACATGCCGAGTTCGTGGTGGAGATCGTGCCGAAGAAGGCCGTGGTCGGCGACGCCGACTCCGACGGTGACGTCTACGGAGCCGAGGACGTCACCCGCGGTGGGTGGGCCGTGGCGGCCGCGGGCGGCGGATACCAGGTCGACGGCGTGGCATCCCTGCGCACCGGGTGGCCGGCGTCCTTCTACGGCGGTGCCGAGGCGGTCGAGCGCGCGGTGTTCGTCGGCACGGTCGAGTTCGAGGAACTGTGTGACCGCATGAGACACGAGTTCCCCGCGGCTTGAGCAGGAGTGCGAATCGGGCGGCGGGGAGCGGCGCCGGCCGGGTGACCGGTCGTACCGGGCCTCACCCGGGTCAGATGCCGAAGGCGCGGCGGATGGCGAAGTCGAACGCGCGGTCCGGGAGCAGCCGGCGCAGGAACAGGGCCGGGCCGGCTCCGAAACCCACCCGGTAGCGGGTGCGGGGGCGGCGCGCGTCGGCAGCCTTGACGATGGCCTTGCCGATGACCGACGGGTCGGAGGTCATCTTCGCGTCGGGCCGTGAACTCTGGGCGAGGGTGGTGGCGACGGCTTCGGCCATGGCCGCGTAGGCACCCTTGCCGGATGTCTGCTTGAGTGTCTCGGCGGCGATGGCACCCCATTCGGTGCGGATCGAGCCCGGCTCGACGACCACGACGTTGATCCCGAACTGCCTCGTCTCCATGCGCAGCGCGTCGCTGAGCGCCTCGACGGCGTACTTGCTGGCGTGGTACCAGCCGCCGAGCGGCGTGACCAGCTTGCCGCCCATGGAGCTGACGTTGATGACCGTGCCGCTGCGCCGGGCGCGCATGTGGGGCAGCACGAGCTGGGTCAGGAGGGCCAGTCCGAAGACGTTGACCTCGATCTGGGCGCGCGCCTCGGCCAGGGGAACGTCTTCGAGGGAGCCGTAGGAGCCATAGCCGGCGTTGTTGACCAGGACGTCGACGCGCCCCGACTCGCGGATGATGCTGTCGACCGCCTGGCGGACGGAGTCCTCGTCGGTGACGTCGAGGCCGAGGATGCGCACGCCCGCGTCGCGCAGCGCGGTCATCCGCTCGACGCGCCGTGCGGCGCCGTAGACGGTGTAGCCCGCTTCCCTGAGCCGGAGCGCCGTGTCGGCGCCGATGCCGGAGGAGGCACCGGTGACGAGTGCGACCTTGGTGTTGCTGGACATGTCGTTGCCTGTCTTTCGCTCGTTCTTGCGTGTCTCTGGTGTCTTCGGCAGGTGCCGTGGGCGTTCCGAGGCCCGGATCAGTGGCCCTCGGCCGGCCCTGCGACGGCCGCGTGGGCGCGCCGGACCTGAGGGTGCGCGGCGCGGCCCGGGCCGGAGATCGCGAGGCGCGGTGCCGGAGAAGACCCGCAGCGGCGGCTCGGCGGCGTCCGCGACCGGGAGGATCGCGGCGCCGACGTGAGCCGGGTCGTAGTCATGCCGGTCCGCCCTTCTCCGTGGCAGGGGTGATACACAGCGCCCAGCACACAATGACAAACATGTCATCGAGTGTCAATCTTGGCCGTGAGTGATACCCTGGGCCGGTGACGACGGAGAAGACGAGGTCCGGGCTGCGGGAGCGCACGCGACAGGCGGTGCGGCGCGAGATCACGGAGGCCGCCAACGCCCTCTTCATCGAGCGCGGCTACGAGGCGACGACCATCGACGACATCGCCGCCGCGGTCGGCATGTCGAAGCGGAGTGTCTTTCGCTACTTCCCCACCAAAGAAGACCTGGTCATCGGCAAGGTCGACTACCTCGCCGACGAAATGCTCCAGGGACTGCGCGCCCGCCCGGCCGGCGAGCCGGTCTGGGAGTCGCTGCGGGCGCTGTTCGATCTACTGGTGCCGCACGTCGACGACCTCGACAAGGACTCCGTCGCCGCACCGATCCAGCGGGTCATTTTCAGCACGCCGAACCTGCTCGGCAGCTACCTGGAGAAGCAGCAGCAGATGCAGGAGGTCGTCGTCGACGAGCTGAGCCGGCGTGCCGCCGAGGCCGGCACGCCCTGTCCCGCGGCCGACCCGACCCTGCGGGCGATCACCGCGGCCGCCTTCGGCTGCCTCGTCGCAGCCCAGCGGGCATGGCTGGAGAGCGGCTCCGGCGGCACCTTCGCCGACGCCCTCGACCGGGCCATGGCCGCCGTGGCTCCGCAGGTCCGATTGTAGGAGCGGCACCCGCCGCCCCGGGCCCGCGTGCGACGCGTCCGAGGAGACGGGTACGTACGACCGCGGCAGCCGGGCGTCCCCCGGCCCCGGCCTCCTGCGCGACGGGCGGTGCTGCCGACTCGCACCACCCGTCACGCCGGCCGCTCGGCATTCCGATCAGGAGTCGGCGATGGGTGCGGTGCCCAGACGGATGTGGTCGATGGCCCAGTACCAGTTGTTGCCCGCGTTGAAGAGGCGGAAGTTCACCCTGGCCGAGGTGGCCCCGGCCGGGACCGGGCAGGAGAGCCGGACCAGCAGGTTCTCCTGGTCCCGGCCGTGGTTGCTGTTGCCGGACGCGGCGCTGGAGTAATGCAGCAACCGCACCGTGTCGCCGGAGTCGAAGTCCACCGTGACCTCGGCCTCCTGCGGGCTCTCCTGCCGGTAGTGGGAGTCGAAGGACAGGTGCAGGGTGGACGTGCCGGGCGGGATGTCCACCGACGGGCTGCTCAGCGTCGAGTCGAAGCGGCCCCGGCCCGACGGGCCGCCCGTGTCGTCCCAGTCGTCGGGGTCGGCCACGGCCACGACGCCGAGCCCGCGGGTGAAGTGGGGGCGATTCTGCCCGGCGGGGAACCAGAACTGCTTGGACATGAGCGTCCAGCCCTGTAGTTCCCGGCTGCCTTGCGGCATGTCCGGCGCGTTGGTGACCGTCCAGCCGACGGGGGTGGTCCGGGTCCAGCCGAGCAGGCCGGGGCGGGGGAGATCGGCGGCCGGGGCGAGTGCGGGGGCGGCGGACTCGAAGTCCTCCGCGAGGAGGTGGCCGGTCATGACCGGACCGGTCACGACGGGCAGGGCCGCGGACGCTTCCAGGGCGCTCCCGCCGTCGCTCCGCTCAGCCGTGACGGTGGTCCTGAGGGTGACGCGGACGCGTGCCGCCGAGACCGGTGGGACGACGTCCCAGGACAGGGTCACGTTCGACCGTGCCGGGACGGATGCCGGCACGGTGCCACGGGCGGTGGCCTTCCAGCCCTCCGGAAGGGCGGGCGTGGCGGCCAGGGCCGTGAGCGGCGTGCTGCCCGCGTTGGTGACGACGGCCCGCACGGTGGCGGGTCTGCCCGGGGACAGAACGGCGCCGTCGGTGCCGGGGGAGTGCGCCGGGCCGCTGAGCGCGACGGTGAGAGCGGGGGCGACTCCGGTGCGCACCCGGGTGTCGGCGAGCCGGAGCAGTCCGCCACCCTGGGCGTGCGCGGCGACGGCCAGTCGGCCCGCGGAGGCGTCGCTGCGGGGGGTGACCGTGAAGCGTACGTCCGCGAAGCCACCGGCCGCGAGAGTTCTCGGAGCCGTGGCGGTTCGTTCGACCGTCCAGCCGGACGGAACGACCAGCGCGGTGGAGAGGCCGTCGAGCCGCTGGCGGCTCTGATTGCGCAGGGTGACGACGACATCGGTGGGACTGCCCTGCGTGAACGGTGTGTCCAGCGACGGCGGGGGCTCGGGCAGGCCGATGACCGCCGTCAGCGCGTGGGGGGTGCCGGTCGCCGGATCGGTGACCCCCGGCCCGTCGTGGGCCAGGCGGCCGGTCATGCGGCGCAGGAAGGACGGGTCGTCGCGGTCGACGGCCACGACGTCGTACCAGCCGTGGCCGGCAGGGCGCAGCCGCACCGTTCGGGACGCGCCCGGCCTCAGGGTGACGGTGTGCACGCGGTCGCGGTGCCCGTGGGGGTGGACCGATTCACCGACGAGAAGGGTGCGGGTGGTGGAGGACGGGTTGGAGCACACGATCCTCAGGTGGCCGTCGACCGGATGCGGGGCGAGGTACGCCTCGGCGCCCACACCGGTGCCGCGCACCTCCCAGACGGACCAGCCGGGACCGTGCACCTGGAGGTCGTAGCCGTCGTCGCCGTACGGGAGTTCGTGGTCGGCTGTTCCGGTCGCGGGCACGGTCCACGTCCGCGGCGCGGTGCCGTCACCGGGGTGGGCGCTGAACCAGGCGCCGGTGGAGCCGTCGTTGCCGAGCCTGAGGCGGACACGGTCGCCGGTGACCTCGGTCCGCAGGGACAACCGGTAGGGCAACGGGCGGGTCCGCCTGGTACCGGGCTCCTGCTCGGGCAGCGACTGGTCCGCGGGCGGAACGGCATGCCAGCGGCCGACCGGTGCCGGCACGGGGCCGGGCTGCTCGACCTCGGGCGGGCGTTGGCCGCTGTGGAAGTCGAACGCCGACGTCAGATCGCCGAACACGCTGCGGCGCCAGGCGCTGATGTTGGGCTCGTGCACCCCGGTCCAGCGTTCCAGGAACCGGATCACCGAGGTGTGGTCGAACGCCTGGGAACTGACGAATCCGCCCACGGTCCAGGGCGACACGATCGTCATCGGCACCCGCGGGCCGGGGCCCACCGGGCTGCCGTCGAACCAGTCGGCGTCGTCGCCCGAGGGCGGCCGGGGCGCGACCGGGGCCGGCACGTGGTCGAAGTAGCCGTCGTTCTCGTCGAAGTTGAGGAAGAGAACCGTCCTGGACCAGGTCTTCGGGTCGCTCGCGATGGCGTCGAGGAGGTCGTGGACGAGGTTGGCGCTGCCGACCGGGGTGGAGCTGCTGGGGTGCTCGGACAGGGCTGCCGTCGGCACGATCCAGCTGACCTTCGGCAGGGTGCCCTGGTGGATGTCGGACCTGATCCGCTGGACGAGCGTGTCCGGCTCGGAGCGGTAGGCGCCGCGCAGGAACAGCCGGCGCTCCGCCTCGGTCAGCGTGTCGACACCCTGCTGGAACTCGGCCAGCTCGGCCTGGCGCTGCTCGGGGCTCCTGGTCAGCAGGCTCTCGTAGAAGTGCTCGGTGGTGGCGTAGCGGCCGCTGACCTTGGAGAGGATCTTGCGGCCGATCTCCTTCCAGGTGCGGAAGTACTCCACCGCGTTGTCGGTGAAGTTGTCCCACTCCTGGTAGATCTGCCAGGAGATCCCGGCGGCTTCCAGCCGCTCGGGGTAGGTGGTCCAGGTGTAGCCCGCGTGGTCGTGATCGTAGGCGGCGTTGGTGACGGCGCGTGCGGCGCTGTCGGGCTCGTGGCCGGTCGTGCCGGTCCACAGGTAGTTGCGGTTGGGGTTGGTCGAGCCGTAGACCGAGCAGAAGTAGGAGTCGCAGACGGTGAAGCGGTCGGCCAGTTCGTACTGGAGGGGGATGTCCCGCCGGTCGTAGAAGGCCATGGTGCTCTGTGTCTTGGCAGCGACCCAGTCGTTCCACCAGCCCTCGCCCCGGGCCTGGTTGGCGTCGCGGAAGCCGTGCGCGAGCGCGCCCAGAAACTGGATGTCACTCTCCGGGCGACCCGCTTCGACCGCTGCCCGGCGGGCCGAGAACGGCAGGACCCTTCCGCCTCCGGGACGCGGTTGCTCGAAGACACCCGCCCCGGAGGGCAGCCTCAACGGCGTACGGTCGCCGAATCCGCGGACCCCTCGCAGTGTCCCGAAGTAGTGGTCGAAGGAGCGGTTCTCCTGCATGAGGACGATCACGTGCTCGACGGCACGCAGGCCGCCGCGCGGCATCGGCAGAGCCATCGCCCGGTGCAAGGACGCCGGCAGGAAGGACAGAGCGGTTCCACCGGCGAGAGCGCCGAGAACCCCACGACGGGAAACGTCAGACATACCGGCGACGCTACGGCGGGGCAACCGCATGACAGAACCCCGTGCGGACGGTGTTCGCCGACCCTTCACCCTGCGGCATCGGTCGTTTCAAGTCCCGGTGCGGGCCCGTCGCGTCCCTGCGCGGCCGGACTTGACCTGGTTGGCCACGGGTATAGGGCTTCCGGTGGTTCCACGGCCCAGCCACCGGGCGCCGGCGTCGGGTGGCGCGGCGCGGGCCGGATCGTCCGGATGAGGGTCACGGCCAAGGGAAGCGAGGTGTTCGCCGAAGCCACCGCCGGACTCGCCCGGAAACTCCCGCCGCAGAACCAGACAGCCTGCCCGGCGGACGGCCGCGTGCTCTCCGCACCCGCCGTGGCCGAGGCGTTGACCGGTGGCAGCGCCGGCCGATCTCCCGGTGGCCGCCTGTGCGACGGGGGCGAGCAGAGAGCCGGTGGCCGAGCCGATCACCTAGGGCAGTTGAGTACCAGCGCTCAGGCGGTGGCCCTGATGCGCTCGTAGCGTCCAGCCCATGCACATAGATCACGCTGCCCACGAGCCGGCGCGCCACCGGGTGGGCATCACCGCAGTGGCGTCCAGCCTGCCGGAGCACGAAGTGACGTCCCGGCAGATGCAGGAACGGCTCGCCGCGGCTTCCGGGCTGTCCCTGCCGGCGCGCATGCTCGAACGGGTCACCGGCATCACCTCGCGCCGCACGGCCGCGGAGTCCGAGTACGCCTCGACACTCGCGGTGAGGGCGGCGCGTACGGCGCTGGCGCGGGCCGGGCTCGCCCCCTACGACGTGGACCTGCTGGTGTTCGCCTCCGCCACGCGGGACGTGGCCGAACCGGCGACCGCGCACATCGTCCAGGCCGAACTCGGGTCCCGTGCGCACGCGCTGGACGTGACCAACGCGTGCAACAGCTTCGTCAACGGCATCGACACGGCACGGGCGATGATCCTCGCCGGCCGCGCCCGGCACGCCCTGGTCGTCACCGGGGAGACCCCCAGCCGCGCGGTCCGGCACGATCCGCGCGGCCCCGACCAGCTCCGGGACGGGTTCGCGGGCTACACCTTCGGCGACGCCGGGGCCGCGGTCGTCCTGGAAGCGGTGGACCGGGGCGGCATCCTCGACGTGGACACCGAGACCCACTCCGAGCACTGGCCGGTCGGCGGCATCCTCGGCGGCGGTTCGCGCCATCCCCGAGGGGACGAGCACACGTACTTCCACGGTGACGGCGGCGAACTGCGCGAGGTGTTCGAGAAGGTCGGCACCTCGGTGCTCGACCGGATGCGGCAGCGCACCGGACTGGCGTGGAGCGACTTCCGGCACATCCTGGTGCACCAGGTCACCGTGCCGTACCTGGAGCGGTTCGTGGAACTCACCGGTGTCCCCCGGGACCGGCTCGTCGTCACGGTCCCAGAACTCGGAAACATGGCCAGCGCCACGCTCGGCGTGCAGCTCGACCGCGTCCACGGCCGGCTCCGTCCCGGCGACCGGATCCTGTTCGTGGGCCTGGGCGGCGGCGTGAGCATCATGACGATGGTGTGGGAGAAGGCATGAGGTCCCTGTGGGTGGTGGTGCCCGCACACCAGGAGGCGACCCGGATCGGCGCCACGCTGGACGCGCTCGCGGCCCAGCGCGACCGCGACTTCACCCTCGTCGTCGTGGACAACGCCTCCAGCGACGGCACCGCGGCCGTCGCCCACGACTTCGCCCGCTGGGCGCCCTTCCCCGTCCACGTCCTCAGCGAGCCGGAGAAGGGCGTGGGCTGCGCCGTGGACACCGGCTTCCGGTATGCGATCGAGCACGGCGCGACGCTGCTGGCCCGCACCGACGCCGACTGCCTGCCCCACCCCGGATGGACGGCGGGTGCCCGCAGCGCTCTGCGGCACGGCGCGGGCCTGGCGTGCGGACGGATCGAGGCACGCCGTGACGAGCACGGGCCGGTCGGGCGCGCGGCCTTCCGCACGCTGGTCCGCGTCGCCGCCCTCTTCGGCCGGGTACGCCCGGCCCACCACCGCCGTCACGGCTACCTCGCCCCCTACCGGATGCACGCCGGCAACAACATGGCCGTCACCGCGGCCCTCTACGAGGCGGTCGGCGGGATGCCCCGCCGGCCCTCGCCCACCGACCGGCTCTTCCTGAACCGGGTGCGCCGCCACACCACCGCCGTCGTCCACGCCCGCGACATGGTCGTGGAGAACTCCACCCGCCGGCTGCGCGCCTACGGCCTGGTCGGCACCGCCCGCTGGTACCTCGACAAGGGGCCCGGCCGTCACGGGGAGGACCCACGCTGATGCTCGACACCCTCGCCCACACCCTGCGGCGCCACCCCGGCCGGCCCGCCGTCCTCGGCACCACCCGGACCGGGGCCGTTCGCACCCGGGCCACCAACGGGGAGCTGGCCGACCTCGCGGACCGCTACACCGCCTCCCTCCACACGCGAGGCATCGCACGCGGCGGCACCGTCGGCGTCGCCGTGCGCCCCGGGCCCCGGGCCCTGGCGGTGATGCTGGCCGTGCACCGACTCGGCGCGCGGGCCGCGGTGCTCGACCCGGGAGCGGGGCCGGACGTGCTGCGCACCCGGCTCGCCCTGGCCCGGCCCGACGTCGTCCTCGCCGACGCCACCGCTCAGGCGGCCGCCGGATGGGCCCGGCCGCTCGCCCGCCGCGCCCGCCTGGCCCTGCCGGACCTCGCCGAGCTGGGACCGGTGACCACGGTGGGGCCGCGGCTTCCCGGCTGCGCCCCCGCCCTGGACACCGGCCCGCGGGCCGCACCGCTGCCGCGCCCGGTGGACGAGGACGGCGACGCGGTCATCGTGTTCACCTCGGGCACCACCTCCCGGCCCCGGGCGGTGGTGCACACCCGCTCCTCGCTCGCGGCCGGCATGGCCGCGGTGGCCGGGCTGGTACGGCCCCGGGCCGGGCGTCCCGTACTCGGCGGCACCTTCTTCGTCCTCGTGCCCTCCCTCGCCGGCGGCGCACCGGTGGCACTGCCCGCCCGTTCCCCGCAGGTCCTGTCCCGCCAACTGCGCCGCCTGGCACCCCAGGCCACCTATCTGACCCCGCCGCAGCTGCGCCGGCTGCTCGCCGTGGGCGGCCGGTTCAGCGGGCGGGTGTGGACCGGCTCGGCCCCCGCGAGCGCCGAGCTGCTCAGCCGCGTCAAGCACGCGGGCGCCGACGAGGCGTGGGGCGTCTACGCGCTGACCGAGCTGTTCCCCGCCGCGGCGGTCGAACAGGCCGACAAGGCCGCCTTCACCGCGGAGGGCGACCTGGTCGGCATCCCCTTGCCCGGAGTGGCGGCCAAGACCGACGCCTCCGGGGAGCTGCTGCTGTCCGGTCCCGCCGCGCGCGATCGCTACCTGGGCGAGGAGCCCGACCCGTGGGTCGCCACAGGCGACCGGGCACGCCTCGACAGCGGTCGCATCGTGCTGGAGGGCCGCCGCAAGGACATGGTCCTGCGGCACGCCGAGAACATCTACCCCGGGCTGTACGAGCCGGCGTTGCACGTCCCCGGCGTCGAACTGGCCCTGCTCGTCGGAGTGCCGGCCGACGACGGGGACGAACGGCTGGTCGCCGTCGTCCAGCCGGAGCCCGGAGCGGACCGCGCCGCGCTACGCGCGGCCTTGGCCGGGCCGCTGCGACGCATGGGCTCCGCCCGGCCCGACGCCGTACTGCTCACCGACATCCCGTTGGCCGGCCGCTCCCTCAAGCCCGACCGCGCCGCGACCGCGCGCCTCGCCGCCCGGCGACTGGCCGAACGGGGCCGGGGATGACCGCGCCCGGCGGCACACCGTCACTGTGGGCCGTGGTTCCCGCCTACAACGAGGAAGCCGGCATCGGGGCCACCCTCGCCGCACTCGCCGCCCAGACCGACACGGACTTCACCCTGGTGGTCGTGGACAACGCCTCCACCGACGCGACCTCCCGCGTCGTACGCCGCTTCGCCGTCGGCGCGCCCTTCCCGGTGCGCCTCGTCCACGAGGAGGAACGCGGCACCGGGGCCGCCGCCGACACGGGATTCCGGTACGCCGTCGCACACGGCGCCACGACGCTCGTACGCACGGACGCCGACTGCCTGCCCGCCGCCGACTGGATCGCCGCGGCGCGCCGGGAGTTCGCACAGGGCACCGAGATGGCCTGCGGCCGCAGCCTCCCGCGCCGCGACGAGCGGCCCACGCTCGCCGAGCGGTACCTGCTCCCGGCGGTCGTCCGGGCCACCGCGCTGTACGGGCGCTACCGCGCGGAGCACCGACACCCGCGCTACCGCACGCCCTACGTACTGTGCCACGGTCACAACCTCGCCATCACGGCCGCGCTCTACCTGCGCTGCGGCGGCACGCCCCGCACCCCGCTGGAAGGCCCGCCCGAGGACGTCGTCCTCCTCAACCGGGCCCGCGAGCACAGCGACCGGATCGCACGGGCCGAGCGCATGGTGGTCCACGCCAGCCTGCGCCGCCTACGGGCCTGGGGCGCCCGCCGGACCCTGCTGTGGAGCTGGGACCGCCGCTACCGACCCTCCGACCCGAAACAGGTACACATCAGATGACCCGGCCGCCCCACACCACCACCCGCGCCACCCGCGCCGCCCGGCGCCGCGACCGGCGCGTCTACACTCGATCGCACCCCGTGCTGTTCGCCCTCCTCGCCGCCGTCCGCCGCCGCGCGGTCGCCCGCATCGGCGGCACGGTAGTGGTGCACGGCACCGATCCCTACCGCCAGGCCCTCACCCGGATCCCGCTCGACCGCACCGCCACCGGCACCACCGGCGGCGCGGCCCGCGAACTGTCCACGGGCGGCACACTGTTCGACCAGGAGGGCACCGGCCACCGGGCCACCCGACGCGCCGTCGCCGACGATCTCGGCGTGGCCGGGGTGGAGCGGCTGCGACCGGTGTGGCAGGACGTTCTGCACCGCCGCCTCGCCCCGCTCGCCGAAGGCCGCGACGTCGACCTCGTACCGCTGGCCCGCGAACTGGCCGGAGCCACCGTCCGCGCGCTGCTCGGCACGACCGGCGACCCGGAGGACATCGCCGCTGCCGCCGCCGCGGCGGCATCCACCGCCGTACGCGACCACCTGCCGGGCCCCCGGCCACGAGGCACCGCACGCGCGGCCACCGCGGCCACCGCACGGCTGGAGGCACTGCTCACCCCGGCGCCCGGCGACGCCACGGAGCCGGCCCTGCGGGCCATGCTCGCGGTCGCCGCCGTCAACACCACCGTCGCCGCCCTCCCACGCGCCGCCGCCTGGTGCGCCGACGCGGGACTCTGGGAGCAGGCGGCCGACGACCGGCTGCGCCCCACCCTGGTCGACGAACTGCTGCGGGTGACGGCCCCCTCCCCGCTGCTGCCCCGCGTGGCGGCCGCCGACGCGGAACTGGCCGGCCGCCCGATACGCGCCGGGGACCGCCTCGTCCTCGTCGCACGGCACGCCGCCCGCTCGCACGACCGGCCGCCGGACGCCCGTCACCCGGCACCGCGCACCGTCGCCCAGCTCGTCTTCGGCGCCGGCCCCCACGCCTGTCCCGGCGCGCGCCTGGCCCGCACCCAGCTCGACGACACCCTCGCCGCGCTCGCCCCCCACCGGCCCACGGTCCGGGGCGCCCGCGTGGACCGGGACGCGGCCCTGCCCGGCTGGCACTCCCTCACCGTCCGGGCGGCCGGCGCCCGTCCCACCACGGAGAACCGATGACCACGATCGCCGTCACCGGCGCGAGCGGCTTCTGCGGCTCCCACGTCGCCACCACGGCCGCCGCCCGCGGCGCCGACGTCCTGTGCGTCGGACGCCGACCAGGCCCGGTCGGCCGACACATTCCCTGGGACGCGGCACGCGAGGTGCCCGACCTGTCCGGCGCCGACCTCGTCGTGCACTGCGCGGCGTCCGTCGGCGACCCCGTGCCCGGCTCACCGGCCGAGGACGCCATGCACGCCGTCAACGTCCACGGGACGGCGCGGCTCCTGGAAGCGGCCGCCGGCCGGCCCGTGGTGTGGGTGAGCAGCGCCAGCGTCTACGCACCCGGCACCCGGCGCTCCCGCATCACCGAGGACCATCCGGTACGCGGGCACCTCAACGCCTACGGCCGCACCAAGGCCGCCGGTGAGGCGCTGGCGCTCGCCGCGGACGCCGTGGTGCTGCGGCCGCGGGCGGTCTACGGGGCCGGGGACCCCCACCTGGTGCCCC
Organism: Streptomyces sp. bgisy159; assembly: GCF_057707805.1. Lineage (NCBI taxonomy): Bacteria > Bacillati > Actinomycetota > Actinomycetes > Kitasatosporales > Streptomycetaceae > Streptomyces > Streptomyces sp. bgisy159. The sequence goes on from NZ_JBYIQX010000044.1 coordinate 49,306, forward strand.
GGCTGCTGTTCCGCGTCCGACGAGGACTGCTCGTGCTGCCCGGCCCCAGCGTCCGCCTCAGCCTGACCGCCGTCGAGAACCTCGCCGACGCCTGCCTGCTGGCCGCCGACTGGCCGCCGGGCGCTTACAACATCGCCGACCCGGCGCCCTACGACCGCGACGAGGCGATCCGCACGGTGCTACGCGCCCACGGCGTACGGGCCCGCCTCCGCCACATCCCGCTGGGCCTGGCCCGCACCCTGGCGGAAGCCACTCAGAAGCTGGCCCGGCTGAGCCCGCACGCGGAGCCGCCGCTCACCCGCTACGCCGTGGACCAGCTGGCACACTCCGTGGTCCTGGACGTGTCCAAGGCCCTGTCCCGAGGCTGGGCGGCTGCTCGCTCTCTCAAGGACTACGAAACCGCCCTCTGAGCGGGTGAACGCCGGCATGCCCTCCTGCTTGTGTGTCTCCGGGTGAGCGAGGCCGTCGCGTCGGCGGCACACGGGGACTTCACCGACCGGAGCGGCGGGCGCCGCGGACCATGCCGGGCCGACCGGATGTCCACCCAACGAATCTCAGGCGAGGGCAGGTTCGCCGGACGGGCGCAGGGAGCGCCCGCCGGTGGCCGGCTGGAGTGGTACGTCGGACCGCCCGCTGAGCGGAGATCAGGTCACGATACCTTTGGCCGGATGCAGCCACAGCAGTCTCACACCACCCCCGCTCCCGTCTCGTCGGCCTCCCAACGGCCCGTCGGACGCGCCAGGACCGTGATGCTGTCCCTCCTGGCCGGGGTGGTTCTCGGAGCCGCGGGGACGGGCGCCGTGTGGGTACTGAGCGCCGACCCTGCCTCCACCGCCGCCGACGGGACCCCGGCAGCGGACGCGCGTGCCGCTTGTGCGGCACTCGACGGGTTCGACCCGGAGAAGTACGCCGAGAAGGGCCCAGCCGGCGAGATCGCCCTCAACCGCTATGCGGCAGCCGGGACACTGTCCGCGTCAGCCGCGGCGGGCGACCCGAAGTACGAGGAGCTCGCCCGGGCCGTCCGCCGTTCACAGGAGCGCCACGCGCGGGTCTTCGACTTCGACCCGGCGGTGAAGAAGGACCTGGCCAAGGCTCGCCAGATCTGCCGAGACCTCTGACCGGCGCCCGGAGATGGTGGCTGACCACCAGTGGCAGGCACCGGGGCACGATCTGGTCCGACTGCCGAGCGGACGACGTCGACTTCGCGGCACCCCCTGAGGCACGGCTGAGCGTGGACGCGGAGTCTCTTGCCGATCGACTCGGAACGCCGCTGACGGGGCATCAGGAGGACTTCGCGGAAACGGCACGCGCCCACATTCCTCGACGGCTTCTGAGAGGATGCCTACAGCGCGGGCGACGCGCGCCAGGAGGGTTTCACGAGGGTCCGGGGGACCGGATCCACCCGAGGGACCGCTCGACGGCTCGCTTCCAGTTGTCGTATTCCTGTTCCCGCCGTTGCGGGTCCATGGCCGGCAGCCACTGGGCGGCCCGGTGCCAGTTGCGGCGCAGGACCTCCAGATCCGGCCAGTAGGCGGCCGCCAGACCGGCGGCGTAGGCCGCGCCCAGCGAGACCGTCTCGGCCACCAGGGGCCGCACCACGGGAACGTCGAGCACGTCGGCCAGGAACTGCATGAGCAGGTTGTCGGATGTCATGCCTCCATCGACCTTGAGCTGGCTCAGGGCCAGAGCGGAATCGGCGTTCATGGCGTCGACGACTTCCCGCGTCTGCCAGCCGGTGGCCTCCAGTACCGCTCGGGCCAGGTGGCCCGCGGTGATGTACGAGGTGAGGCCGACGATGACACCGCGGGCGTCACTGCGCCAGTGGGGTGCGAACAGACCGGAGAACGCCGGGACGATGTAGCAGCCGCCGTTGTCCTCCACCGTGCGCGCCAGGGTCTCGATCTCGGGGGCACTGTTGATCAGGCCCAGACGGTCCCGGAACCACTGGACCAGTGAGCCGGTGACGGCGATCGGGCCCTCCAGGGCGTAGACGGCTGGTTGATCCCCGATCTTGTAGGCGACGGTGGTGAGCAGTCCGTGCCGGGACCGGACGACGTCGGTACCGGTGTTCATCAGCAGGAAGCTGCCGGTCCCGTAGGTGCACTTCGCCGCGCCGGGCGAGAAGCAGGTCTGGCCGAACAGCGCTGCCTGCTGATCGCCGAGGGCGGCCGTGATCCTCACGCCGGGCAGCAGGGCGCGGGCCTCGCCGTAGTCCTCGGCGGAGGGCCGGATCTCCGGCAGCATCCGGCGCGGGACCCCGAAGAACTCCATCAGCTCGGTGTCCCAGGCCAGCGTCCGCATGTCGATCAGCATGGTGCGGCTGGCGTTGGTCGCGTCGGTGATGTGCAGGCCGCCGTCGGTTCCCCCGGTGAGGTTCCAGATCAGCCAGCTCTCCATCGTGCCGAACAGCACCTCGCCCGCCCGGGCGCGCTGCTCCAGCCCGTCGACGTGGTCGAACAGCCAGCGGATCCGAGGGGCGGAGAAGTAGGTCGAGGGCGGAAGGCAGCAGCGTTCGAGGAAGAAGTCGTCTCCCGGCCGGTTTCTGAGGTCGTCGACCAGCGCGCCGGTGCGGGTGTCCTGCCAGACGATCGCCCTGCCCAGCGGAGTGCCGGTGCGCCGGTCCCAGAGCACGGTCGTCTCTCGCTGGTTGGCGATCCCGACGGCGGCGATCTGCCGGGCGTCCACGCCGACACCGGACAGCGCCTCGGGCACCACGCGCTGAAGGTTGCGCCAGATCTCGACGGCGTCGTGCTCGACCCAGCCCGGACGGGGGAAGTACTGGCGGTGCTCGCGCTGGGCGACCGACACCAGCTGCCCGCGGTGGTCGAACAGGATGCATCGGGTGGAGGTGGTGCCCTGGTCGATGGACATCACATACCGTGCAACCATGATCGGACCTGCCTTCCGATGCGTGGCGAAGCCGCCGGGGCCTACCAGCGGGCCGCGCCCAGGTCTCTGGAGATCGCCCGTGCGGCCTCCCGGAGCAGGGTGATCAGGGCCGGTTGGGGCCGGCCTTTGGTGTCACAGATCCGTTCGACGGGCCCGGACACGCCGATCGCGCCCACCACGAGGCCGCCGTGGGCGCGGATCGGCGCGGCTACTCCTGCGTCACCCATGCTCATTTCCTGCGTCTCGGCTCCCCATCCGAGCTCACGGATCTCGCCGAGTGCCCTGGTCAGGTCTTCCGGGAGGACCAGGGTGTGCCGGGTGTACGCCTGGAGTCCGGCCGTCAGCAGGGGCTCGATCGGCGCGGCCCCGAAGGCCAGCAGGACCTTGCCGAGCGAGGAGGCGTGCAACGGCAGCAGCGCGCCCACGTCCAACGTCTGGAGGGTGTCGTCCGGCCGGAAGACGTGGTGCACGATGAGCACCTTGCCTTCCAGGGGCGTGCCCAGGCGGACGGCCTCCCCGCTGCGGGCGGCCAGGGCGTCGGCCCAGTTGAGGGAGCGCGACCGTAGTTCGTTGACGTCCAGGTAACTGGTGCCCAGGTGGAGCAGAGCGGCCCCGAGCTGGTACTTCCCGGTCGTCGTGTCCTGCTCGACGAAGTCCACGTGCTGCAGGGTGCGCAGGATGCCGTGAGCGGTGCCCTTGGCCAGCCCGAGCGACGACGCCACCTCGCCCAGTGCCAGTCGGCGCGGGCCGGCGGCGAGCAGACGCAGGATCGCCGCTGCCCGTTCTATGGACTGCACAGGGCCGACCATGACTCGATCGTACGACCGGCGAGCCGGTGCGGGGACCGTCGTTCGGTAATGCCGACCCCTGTTCGTTGACCGGTCGCGGCGTGCTCCGTAGCGTTCCCTCACGCCCGGCCTTCTGCTGGCCGGCAGCGCGACCCGGAGGAGGGCACATGACAGTGACGCAGGTCGGCACTGTGTTTCCCGACGAGGAAGCGGCTCCTCGCGGAGAAGCGGCGCCGTGCGAGGTGGGCGAGCGGCAGGCCGTACACGTGTTTCCGCTGCCCCACGTTCACGTGGCCGTCCCGGCCGTCCGGCGACGCGTACGCGCGGTCCTCACCGGCTGGCACCTGCGCGCGGACGTCGTCGACGACGTGCTCCTGCTTGCCTCGGAGCTCCTCACCAACGCGGTCGTCCACGCGCAGCCCCCGGCCACGCTTCGGCTCTCGCGGCTCATGGGGCACGGACGGGCCACCGTACTGCGGGTCGAGGTGACCGACAGGGGGCCCGCGCCCGCGGCCGGACAGTCGGCAGCCGAGCGAGCCCCGGACGAGCAGGGCCGCGGCATCGACATCGTCATGGCGCTGTCGGACCGGTGCGGCGTCCGGGAGCACTTCGGTGGCACCAGCCGGTGGGCGGAAGTGGTCGTGAGCTGACCCGGGGTGTCTGCACGGCGCTCGGAGCGCTCCCGCGACCGGCGGCAGCGCGCGGTGCGTCGCCCCGCTCAGCGGCCCTCCTCGACTCAGGAGGCGACTCGCGGACGAATCCTTCCGGTCCTTCCGGTCCTGCCGATCCTGACGACCGGGTCCTGCTCCAGCTATCGGCTCCCTGCCTGAGTCCTGGCCCTCCTGCGCCGCCGCCGAAGCCGTGAGCGAGCTCGACGCGTCGCGCACGAGAAGGTGCCGTCGTCCATCGGACTCCTCTCCGCGGGCCTCGGGCGAGTGTCAGGCCGCACTCTCCTGGAGGGGCCGGTGGGGACGGGCGACGACCAGGTCCGCCGCCCGTCGGACCGAAGAGGCCGAGGCAGCCAGCAACGGCAGTCGGACGGCCGGGCTGGGAATGCGGCCCTGGGCGTGCAACACCCCCTTGATCACCGTCGGGTTCGGCTCGGCGAAGAGCGCGGCGGACAGCCGGGCCAGCTCGGCTCCCAGCCTGCGGGCCGGTTCGGCTGCGCCGCCACGCCAGAGGTCGATCAGCTGGACGAAGTCAGCGGTGCGGACGTTGGCCGACGCCAGGATGCCGCCGCGGGCGCCCGCTGCGAGCAGCGGCGAGATGACGGCGTCGTCGCCGCCGAGCACCGCGAAGCCGGGCGTCGACGAGCCGAGCAGCTCCATCGCGGCGGCGTCGATCGCACCGGTCGCGTACTTGACCCCGATGACCTGAGGAAGGTCTGCGAGCGCTTTCAGCGTGCCGGTGCCGAGGGGCTGGCCGGTGCGGTACGGGATGTCGTAGACGACCAGGGGCAGGCCCCCGTGTTCGGCAAGTGCCGTGAAGTGCGCCAGTGTTCCCGCCTCACCGGGCCGCGTGTAGGGCGGCGAGGGAACCAGCGCGGCGGCGACGTCGCCGCTCCGAGCGAGCTCTCGCAGGGCCGTGACGGCGGCGGCGGTGTCGTTGGTGCCGACGCCGACGATCAGCGGTGCTCCGTGGGCCCGGCAGGCGGCCGAGCAGATGCGGACCACGGCCTGCCGCTCCTCGGCGGTCAGCGTGGCCGCCTCCGCGGTGGTGCCCAGGGCGACGAGTCCGCGAGCACCGGCCGACAGGGCCTCGTCGGCGAGGCGGGCGAGCGTGTCCGGGGCGAGGCGCAGGTCGTCGGTGAAGGGGGTCACCAAGGGGACGAACAGGCCGGTCAGGGTCGCTTCAGGCTTCATGAGCCCAGCCTGGCGGACCCGAACCAGTAGATCCAGTTCATGCTTCTTCGCTTATGCGTAAGCTCACCTTATGCTCGATGTGCGACGTCTCCACCTGCTGCGCGAACTGGACCGACGCGGCACCATCGCGGCGGTGGCGGAGGCACTGACCTTCACCGCCTCGGCCGTCTCCCAGCAACTGAGCGTGCTTGAGCGCGAGGCGGGCGTGCCCCTGCTGGAGAGGAGCGGCAGACGGGTGGTCCTCACACCCGCGGGCCGCACTCTCGTCGCCCACGCCGACGCCGTTCTCGAACGACTCGAACTGGCGGTCTCCGAGCTGGCCGGGGTCCGCGAGGGCATCGGCGGGCCGCTGCGGATCGGGACGTTCCCCTCCGGTGGGCCCGCGATCGTGCCAACCACGCTGGCCGCGCTGGCCCAGCGGCATCCCGCTCTGGAACCGATGGTGCGGGAGATCGACTCGGCGCGGGTCTCCGACGGCCTGCGCGCCGGCGAACTCGACGTGGCGCTCGTCCACGACTACGACTTCGTGCCCGCGACACCGGACACCACGGTCGACCAGGTGCCCCTGCTGGAGGAGCCGATGTACCTGGCCACCGCCGGCCCCGCCGACAGCGCCTCGCCACCCGGTCCCGCCGCACGCGGCGAGACGCTGGCGGAACTGCTCGGACCGTGGGCAGGGTCCGCATGGATCACGGCCCGGGACGGCACGACCGGTCACGCGATGGCCGTACGCGCCTGTCAGGCGGCCGGCTTCCAGCCGCGCATCCGCCACCAGGTCAACGACTTCCGTACGGTCCTGGCACTGGCCGCCATCGGGCAAGGAGCCGGATTCGTACCGGAGATGGCCACCGTGCACGCCCCGCAGGACGTCGTCCTGACCCGGTTGCCCCTCTTCCGCCGCTCGAAGGTCGCCTTCCGCGCGGGCGGCGGCACGCACCCGGCGATCGCGGCTTTCGTGGACGCGGCACGAACAGCGGTGGGCGCCGCCGAGGACGCCTCCCGGCGGGGGAGGGCGCAAGCCGAGCAACCCATGCGGTCGCGGCAGTAGCCGCCTCCAGGGCAAGGCTCCGTCGGGACCCGTGCGGCACCCGATGACCGTGGGCGTCCGCCGCGGTGTCCGGCAGACGCGGCGGTGCCGTTTGCGGCCGCCGGCGTCGGTGTTCGTCAGCCGGGCCCGGGCGCCGCCGACGCGTCCCGGACCGGGCTCCCGTCCGGACACCGGTGCCCGGCGCAGCCCGTGCGCAGCCGGGGCCGCCCGATCGCCGCCGGGCGGCGAGGCCCGCCGACCAGGCGCCCGCGGAGCGGAACGCGTCGGGAGTGCGCCGCCGCCGCGACCACGACGCCAGGCCGAGGAACGTGCCCGGCGAACGCTCTCCCGCCGGGACGCTCCGCCCTGCGAGGGCCCTGCGGCAGCCGAGCGACAGCCGGGCGACGACGGCCGAGCGACAGCCGGGTGGGGACGTGCGAGGGCCGTGCGATGGACGTCAGTCAGGCGAGGGGTCGGACCGGCCGGCGGTGTCACCACGTCACCTCCGCATGGTCAGGCGTGATCGGCGGATCTCCCGTTCGAGGGCACTCCGGCGGATCGGAGCCGGAACCCGGGCGCACCCGCCACGCCCACGGCCTCGGTCCCGGCCTTGGTCCCGGTCTCGGTGTCGTCGAAGGCCCCGGTGCCGGCCCCGCCCTCGACGCCGGCCGGGGCCCGGGGGAGTACCCGCTCCAGCCACCCCGGCAACCACCAGTTGGCCCGGCCGAGCAGCGTCATCGTGGCAGGCACCAGCACCATGCGGACCACGGTGGCGTCGACGAGGACCGCGGTGGCCAGACCGAGCCCGAACATCTTGGTCGAAGGGTCCTCGGCGACGGCGAAGGACAGGAACACCGCCACCATGATGAGCGCCGCCGACGTGATGACCCGGGCCGTGCCCGAGACGCCCCGGACGATCGCCGCCCCGTTGTCTCCGGTGCGCAGGTACTCCTCGCGCACACGCGACAGGAGGAACACCTCGTAGTCCATCGACAGGCCGAACAGGATGGCGAACAGGAACATCGGGATGAACGACACGATCGGAACAGTCGTCTCCAGCCCGATCAGTGCTCCGCCCCAGCCCCACTGGAACACCGCGACCAGGATGCCGTAGGCCGCGCCGATGCTGAGCAGATTCAGCAGCACCGCCTTGAGCGGTACCAGTACCGACCGGAAGACCAGCAACAGCAGCAGGAAGGACAGTGCCAGCACGGCGCCGACGAACACCGGCAGGCGTTCGCTCGTGCGCCGGCCCACGTCGGACAGGCTCGCCGCGGCGCCGCCCACATGAGCCCGCGCCGGACCGCGACCGACCACCGGCGGCAGAACGTCGGCGCGCAGCCGGGCGACGGTCTCAGCCGTGGTCTCCTCCTGCGGCCCGGTGGTCGGGAAGACCACGAGGGTCGCGACGCCGGTGGCCCGGTCGACCCGCGGCGGTGCCGTCGACGCGATGCCCGGGTCCGCCGAGACCGCCGCCACGAGCCGGTCCAGCATCCCCGTGTCACCGGCGGGGTCCGCCGCGATGACGAGGGGACCGTTGACGCCCGGACCGAACCCCTCGGCAACCAGGTCGTAAGCGCGGCGCTCGGTGCGAGCCCGAGGCAACGACCCGTCGTCGGGCAGCCCCACGCGCAGGCCGATCACCGGCAGCGTCGCGGCCAGCAGCAGCCCGGCCGCACCGGCCGCGTACGGCACGGGATGCCGGTTGACGTGCGCGAGCCAGCGCCGCCAACCGGACGCGGGGATCATGTCCGCCTCGGTGATCCGTCGCCGGGCGAGCCTTCCCCGCCGGATGATCCGTCGCGGCCCCCGGGCGGCGGGGCCGAACCGGCCCACCCGGGCGAGACGCGGGCCCGCGAGGGCCAGGAAAGCCGGCAGCAGCGTCACCGACGCGACCACCATGACCAGGACGACGATCGAGACCGCGACCGCACCCACCGTCAGGAAGGGCACGTTCGCGACCGCCATGCCGAGGATCGACACGACGACGGTGCCGCCGGCGACGACCACGGGCCGCCCGGCCGTGGCCACCGCCCGCCCGGCCGACGCGCGGGGATGGAGCCCGCGCGCGAGGTACTCCCGGTGCCGGGCGAGGACGAACAGGGCGTAGTCGATGCCGACCCCGAGTCCTACCATCGCGCCCAGAACCGGTGCGAAGGTGGGGATCTGTGTCATCCCCGCGAGGACCGTCACCACGGCGCCGCCGACGGTGAGCGCGAGCAGCGCCATACCGATCGGCAGCGCGGCGGCGACGAGCGAACCGAACGCGAGGAACAGGACCGCGGCCGCGGCGAGGAGGCCGATCAGCTCCCCCACGCCGCCGTCGGGATCGGAGAAGACGTAGAAGAGCTCTCCGCCCATCTCGATCCGCAGGGGCAGCTCGGCGCGAAGCCGGTCGCCGAGGTCGACGAGCGCGTCGAGGTCCGCGGCGGACAGCCGGGCCTGGTCCGGGTACTGGAGCCGTATCACAGCGACCCGCCCGTCGGTGGAGACCAGTCCGTCGCGGGCGGCGGCGTCCCTGCCCGAGCCGAGTGCTCCTGCCGGGTCGCCCGAGCCGAGTGCTCCTGCCGGGTCGCTCGTCGCGAGCACGTGCGGCAGCCGTCCAACCTCGGCCTGCAACCGTGCCAGCGCCGCGCGTGCCGCCCCGTCGTCGAAGAACGTCGACTGCGGGCCGACGGGGGTGACGACCACCTGCGCGGTCATCCCGTCCTGACCTGTTCCGGCCCGCTCGATCAACTCCGCCGCCTGCTGGGAGTCGAGTCCCGGAACGGACATCGAGTCGGCGGTCCGCCCTCCGAAGGCGAGCGCGGCGCCGACCGCGAGCGCGGCGGCGAGCAGCCATGCCGCGATCACCCGCCATGGACGGCGAGCGGCACCTGCGCCCACAAGGGACAGGGCTTTCGAGAGCATCGGGTCCTCCTGCCATCTACCGGCCACCTCCGCACGGCAGCCACGCAGAGAGGTTCGCGGCAGCGACGCTCGTGGACATCGGCCGGCAGGCCGCGCGTGCGTCCGCCCGCGGAAGGAGAGGCGTCCCGTCCTTTTGACCGATGCGCGGCGCGGCGCACTCCCTAGGCTGAGGACCGTGCTGCGAGACGATCTGAGTGCGCTGTGGACCGAGCCGCGCCCGCCCGGCGCGCCCGGCAGGGTGTGGCGGGACTGGGCGCTGCTCGCCGTGAGCCTGGGCGGCGTCGTGCTGGAGGCCGCGCTGCGCGAGGACGTCGTGTGGCGGCCTGTGGCCGTCGTATTCACCGTGTGGGTCTGCGTGCTGACCCTGTGGCGCCGGACCCGCCCGCTGGCCGTCGTCGTGCTCGGCTTCGGCGCGATGATGGCACTCCAGACAGCCACCCTGGTGGCTGCCCCGCCCGAACCGGTCGGCCTGTACACCGGCCTCGTCGTGCTCGTGCTCGTGTACGCGCTGCCCCGGTGGGGCTCGGGACGCGAGATCGTGCTGGGGAGCGCGGTGATCCTCGCGACCTTCGCGCTGTCCGTCCTCACGGACCGGACTCCTGCCGTCGAACAGGTCGCGGGCTTCGCCTTCCTGTTCCTGCCCGCGTTGATCGGCGCGTCCGTCCGGTTCCGTGCGGGAGCCCGGCAGCGCCAGCTGGACCGGGTGCGCTCCCGCGAGCGAGAACGGCTCGCCCGGGAACTGCACGACACCGTGGCCCATCACGTGTCGGCCATGGTGATCCGCGCCCAGGCCGGCCGGGTGGTCGCGGCCACGGACTCAGTCGCCGCCGTCGAGGCGCTGCTGGGGGTCGAGGAGGAGGGGGCGCGCACGCTGGAGGAGATGCGGGCCATGGTCGCCGCGCTGCGGGACGGCGGGGGCGGCGCCGAGCTGGCGCCCCCGGCCGGCGTGGCCGACCTGGAGCGCCTGGTGCGAGCCCCCGCCGGCCGCCTCCGGGTCGACCTGCGGCTCGACGGCGAGGTCGACACGCTGCCTCCGGCCGTGGACGCGGCGGTCTACCGCATCGTGCAGGAGTCGGTGACCAACGCCATGCGGCACGCGGTCGACGCGACCGGGATCACCGTCCGGGTCACCGGAGAACGGCACCGGGTCCGGGTGACGGTGCGCGACGACGGCCTGCGAACCGGCCGCGGCCGCGACGGGTACGGTCTTGCCGGGCTGCGTGAGCGCGCCGCCCTGCTGGGCGGCCGGCTGGAGGCCGGCCCGGGCGCCGACCGGGGCTGGAGTGTTCAAGCCGAGCTGCCCCGAGGAAGGACGGACAGCGGTGCCCATCCGGGTTCTCGTCGCTGACGACCAGGCGATCATCCGCAACGGGCTGCGGATCATGCTGAACGCCCAGCCCGGCATCGAGGTGGTCGGCGAGGCCGCCGACGGACAACAGGCGGTGAGCCTGGCCCGACAACTGCGCCCCGATGTCTGCCTCTTCGACATCCGGATGCCCCTGCTCGACGGACTGGAGGCCACTCGCCTGATCGCGGGTCCGGGCGTCGCCGATCCGCTGGTCGTGGTCGTGATCACCACCTTCGACCTCGACGAGTACGTCTACGGAGCTCTGCGTGCGGGGGCCCGCGGGTTCCTTCTCAAGGACACGGGGCCGGAGCTTCTGGCGCAGGCCGTCCGGTCGGCTGCCGACGGCGAGGCGCTCATCGCGCCGAGTGTCACCGTGCGGCTGCTGCAGGCGTTCGTCGACGTACCGGGGGGGGGGGGCGCTGTGCGGAAG
>NZ_JBYIQX010000045.1:0-60504 GCF_057707805.1 Streptomyces sp. bgisy159
CCCCCCGTCCCCCCGTGCCGCATCGGCTGTCGGGGTCAGGCCGGGGACTCGTCCGGCGTGGGATGCTCCGCGGTCGGCGGCGCGGCGCCGCGGCGGCCCGTGCCGGCCTCGTCCGTGTCGGGCACGTCCCCGTCCCCACCGTCGGCGGGCGCGTTCTCGTCGGTCTCCTCCAACCGGTCCGGCGCGCCGACCTCCCAGCGGTCGTCGCCCGGGCCGGCCTGCTGGTCCTGCATGTCCCGGGGCACCGGCGCGTCGGCCTGGCCCCCGTTGTCCCGCTCTTCGGCCACGGCGTGCTCCCTTCCTGTCGCGGCCCGGGCGGGTACCCCGCAGGCGGCGGCGCAACCTCACCCCGTGCGCGGTGCCCGCTCCTCCAGCACGGTCTGCCAGGCGGGGGCCGGACCGCCGGGCGGCGGCTCGGGCCGGCGCCCGCCGCGTGCGAAGAAGTCGGCCAGCGGCAGGATCGCGGCACCCACGGTGACCGCGTCCGGCCCGAGCCGGCCCAGCTCGACGGCGACCTTCTCGGCGGGGTGCCGCAGGGCGTACGCGACGGCGTGGCGGCGCACGGCCGACAGGAAGCCGCTGCCGAGCTGGAGTCCGGCCCAGCCGCCGATGAGGATCCGCTCGGGCTGGAAGAGGTTGATCAGGTCGGAGAGGCCGGCACCGAGGTACTCGGCGGTCTCCTCCAGGACCGCCCGGGCGACGGGGTCGGCCTCGCCGCCGCCCTCGGCCGGATGCGCGGCGGCGAGCATCGCCGTCAGGGCCGTCTCCTCGTCCGTCCCCTCGGGCGGCTGCCCGCCCTCCTCGCGCCAGCGGTCGAGGAGGGCCTCGGCCCCCGCGTACGCCTCCAGGCAGCCGAGCGCGCCGCAGCGGCAGCGGCGGCCCCGTACCCGGACGGTGAGATGGCCCCACTCGACGGCCCGCCCGTGCTCCACCTCGGGGGTGACCAGGCAGGCGCCGACACCGGAGCCGAAGAGGACGACGACCGCGTTGCGGGCGCCGCGCCCGCCGCCGAACCACATCTCGGCCTGGCCGAGGGTGCGGGCTCCGTTGTCTATGAAGTACGGCACCGTGCCGGGCAGGGAGGAACTCCCCCTCAGCAGTTCCTCCAGGGGGACGGCGTCCCAGCCGATGGTCTGTCCGTGCACGACCGCACCCCGTTCGGGGGTGCGCTCGACGATGCCGGGGACGCCGATGCCCACGCCGAGCAGCCGTTCCGGGGCGATGCCGGCGGCGTCCAGTACCTCGGCGACGCCGTCGCGGACATGGCCGACGATCCCTTCGACCTCGTAGCGCCGATGGGTCAACGGACGCTGGGCCCGGGCCAGTTCGGTGAGGGTGAGGTCGAAGAGCTCGATCCGCACCCGGGTCTCGCCGACATCGACGCCGATCATGTGGCCGCTGCCCGGCGACACGCGCAGCAGGGTGCGCGGCCGTCCGCCGTCTGAGTCGACGCTGCCGGCCTCCTCGACCAGGCCGTCGGCGACCAGGTCGGCGACGACGTTGCTGACGGAGCCGGAGCTGAGCCCGGTGGCGGGGCCGAGCTCGAAGCGGCTGAGCGGTCCGTCGAAGTAGAGCCGCTGCAGGACGGCCGTGCGGTTGGCCCGCCTGAGATCGCGTACCGTACGCCCGTTGCGCGCCGTCATGTGGCCCCCTTCGCACCCTGTCCGACCTGCAACATACCTCTGCGGGCGAGGTCCGCGCGATGATCCTCCAGCCCTTAGTTCACGGTGTGAGCCAAGAGGTGCCCGGCAGGCCTTCGGGGAGGAAATCCGATGGCTCGCGCCAACGCCTCCTCCCTACGCTGGGAACCCGAACCTAGACCCCCTAGGTTCGGGGAACTACCACGGCACTGGAGGCAACCCCCATGCGCCCGCTCACCGAGCAGGACATCCGCGACTCCTTCGTCAACTGCTCGAAGGGAGAGGCCAAGCGCCTGGCGGTGCCCCGCGACCTGGAGGCACGCCCGTGGGACGATCTGGACTTCCTCGGCTGGCGCGACCCCGGGGCGCCGGACCGGGGCTATCTGGTGACCGAGCGGGAGGGCCGCCCGCTCGGCGTGGCCCTGCGCCACCCGTCCTCGCGGCGCGGGTTCCTGCACCGCAGCCTGTGTTCGCTGTGCCTGACCACCCATCCCGGCGGCGGCGTGTCCCTGATGACCGCGCGCAAGGCCGGCGCGGCCGGCCGCGAGGGCAACTCGGTGGGGCTGTACATGTGCACCGACCTCGCCTGCTCGCTGTACGTACGCGGCAGAAAGGTCCCGCAGTCCGGAGGACGCTTCGAGGAGAGCCTCACCGTGGAGGAGCAGATCGCCCGGACGACGGGCAACCTCTTCGCCTTCCTCGACAAGCTCGACCTCTGACACCCCCGCCGGCACCTGGTCTTTTTCCGCCCCTCGTGAACAATGAAGCATCCCTTGCGGACAGCTCCCGTCCTAGAGGGACGTTCGAGATCACCGGGGACGGGGAACAGGCCACAAGATGCTGGATGTACGTGAGGGATCGGTGTCGCTCGAGCGACTGATGAGGCGGCGTCGGGACCCGGTGGTCGTGCAGACGCTGCGGTCGGCCGTGGCGGCGACGCTGGCCTATGTCGTGGCCCTGCGGCTGTCGCCCGAGGCCGCCCCGCTCACCGCGCCGCTGACCGCGCTGCTGGTCGTCCAGGTCACCCTGTACGCCACGCTCACCAACGGCATCCGCCGGGTCAACGCCGTGGTGGCCGGCGTCTTCGTCGCCATCGCCTTCAGTCTGCTGGTCGGACTGACCTGGTGGAGCCTGGCCCTGCTGATCGTGGCGGCGCTCACCGTCGGCCATCTGGTGCGCGTCGACGAGTACGTGCCCGAGGTGGCGATCAGCGCGATGCTGGTGCTCGGCGTCACCACGGTCGGCGACACGGCGTGGGCCCGGGTGGTGGAGACGCTCATCGGTGCGGTCGTGGGACTCGGCTGCAATCTCCTGCTGGCGCCGCCGGTCTGGGTGGACGAAGCCGGCGAGTCGATCGAGGGACTGGCCCGGCGGGTACGGCAGCTGATGCTGCGGGTCGGCGAGGAGGCCGCCGGGCGGACGCCCGTCGAACGGGCCGCCGCCCGGTTGCACGAGGCACGCCGTCTCGACCACGACATCGTGGAGGTCGACGCGGCCCTGCGGCAGGCCGAGGACAGTCTGCGGCTCAACCCGCGCGTCAAGGAGGGCCTGCTGCACCGGATCGTGCTGCGCACCGGGCTGGACACGCTGGAGATCTGCACGGTCGTGCTGCGGGTGCTCGCCCGCACGTTGACCGACCTCGCCAAGGAGCGCGAACCCGAACCGCTCTTCCCGGCCGAGAGCGGCGCCGCCCTGGAGCAGTTGCTGTCCGAGATCGCCGACGCGGTGGTCAGCTTCTCCGTTCTGGTCACCACCCATGTCAGCCAGAACGCCGACGCGGCGGAGGCGCGGCTGGCCGCCGAGCTGCACCAGGCCGCCACGACCCGCGACAAGCTGGCCCAGCTGCTCACGGAACAGATCCAGCGGGACGACCGCCACTGGCAGCTGCACGGCGCGGTACTGACCGAGGTCAACCGCATCCTGGACGAGCTGGACACCGAGCACCGCTCCCGCCGCCTGCTGGAGGAGCTGGACCGCTACGGACGCGAGCGGCGCTCCCGGCGGCCCCGCCTGACCCGGGCGAGGGAGTGGATTTCCAGCCATCGGTGGCGGAACCGCAAGGCGGCCGCCGGTCGTTCTATGTGAGGTGACGACGGCGGTCCGCTCGTGTGGCGGGCCGTGCGGTCCTCGGGCCGCACGACAGCGAGGGGGTACCGAGGGATGACCGACAGCAGCGTGCGCGTCGACGGGGACACACTGCGACTGCCGGGCGGTGTGGTGGTGCGGTTCGTGCGGACGCTGAGGCTGCCCGAGCAGGGCACCCACCCACTGCCGCCGGGCCTGGGCCAGTTCCCCGTCCGGCGGGTCGGCGACTACCCGGACACCGCGCCGGCCGAGTGGCTGGCGCGCGGCGGCGTGATGCTGCCGGTGTACCTGCGGGAGGCCATGTGGCTGAGTTTCGCGGGCAGCACGGAGCCCGCCGCCCTGCAGGTCGGGGTGGGCAAGGTGTGCGCGGTTTCCGGGAAGCGGTGGCGCGACCGGCTGAGCCGGCGCCCGCAGAACTACGTCGTACTGCCCCGTCAGCCCTGGCTGGACGGCATCAACTCCGGCAAGGGCACCGTGCGCCAGTTCGTGGCGGTGCCGCTGGGCCTGGGAGCGACCGTCGAGGGCCAGGTGACCGGCGAGGAGGTCTGGGGCGGGATCCAGCTGCAGGTGTTCCCGCTGAACGAGCGGAAGCGGGCCGAGTGGCGGAAGGCGGAGCGGCAGCGGGCGATGCGGCGGCCGCAGTTCGGCGGCGGGTACGGCGGTCCGCCGCCCGCCCCGGGCGGGGTGCCGATGCCCGTGGCCGCCGCCGCTCCGGCCGCCGCGCCGAGGGCCGCCGCGATGGGACTCGGAGTCGGCGGTTCGATGCGGCAGGAGGTCTACCAGGACGACCGGTCGCCGAAGGACTGGGCCGAGGAGCCGGCCGGCCGGGTCTTCGTGCACCTGGTGACCCCGCCGGAGTGGCGGCGCATCACCGGCGAGGCCCCGCCGCCCTCCCCCGTGGACCGCGCCGCGTACACGCGGGCGGGGCTGCCCTGGTTCGACTACTACGACCAGGACGGCGAGGACCTCGCCCCCACCGACACGCTGGGCGCGGTCAAGCCGGTCGGCGACTGGCTGGGCGACGACCTGGAGGCCTGGCAGCCGCCGTCCCCCGGCCAGGTGAAGCCGCTCGGGGACGCGCCGGGCAAACCGGTGCAGGACGGCGACTGGTAGGCCCACAGCGGTGATGCGGCTTTGCGCCCCGCGCGCTGCCGCGTCAAGGTGGCTGTCCGGAAGGGGACGACCGCGAGCCGAGGTGCGGACATGACCGGTGGGACACAAGAGGCGGACGCCGGCTGGAGCAGGCGCCGCTTCGTCGGGGCGCTCGGCGCCGCCCTGGCCGCCGGCGGGACGCTCTCCGGGTGCTCCGGGGACGGCGGGGAGGGGAGCCCCGCCTCGCCCGCCACACCGGACGGCTCCACCGGGCCCTCACGGCGGGCGGGTGCCTCGGCGCCGGCACCGTCCGCCACGTCCCGGTCGCCTTCCCGCCGTCCGCTGTACCTCGGCACCTACACCTCCGCCGAGGGCGGCGGCCGGGGCATCGGGACGGCGTCGTACGACCCGGTGTCCGGGCGGATCACCGGGGGTGCCACGGTGGCCGGCGTGGCCGATCCGTCCTATCTCGCCGTACACCCGGACGGCCGGACGCTGTACGCCGTGAACGAGCGGGAGCGCGGGACGGTGACCGCCGTGCGCACGGCAGACCGGAAGGTGCTGGGCAGCAGTGCCACGGGCGGCACGTTCCCGTGCCATCTCTCGGTCCACCCGGGGGGCCGCTGGCTGCTGAGCGCGGACTACGGCTCGGGCAGTGTCGCGGTGCACCGGATCGGCGCCTCCGGTGCGCTCGGCGACCGCACCGACACGGTCACGCATCGCCGGCCCGCGCCCGGGCCCGGGCAGGACGGCCCGCACGCGCACCAGTTCGTCACCGCGCCGGACGGCGGTCATCTCCTCGCCGTCGACCTGGGCACGGACACCGTCTACAGCTACCGGCTGGACGAACGGTCCGGGACCCTGCGCGAGGTGGCGCAGGCCCACGCGCGGCCCGGTGCCGGCCCGCGCCACCTGGTCTTCCACCCGGGCGGCCGGTACGCCTACCTGGCCAACGAGAACGACGACACGGTCACAGTGTGCGCCTACGACCCGGCGACGGGCCGCCTGACGATCGGCGCGCCCCTGTCCACCGGTTCCGGCGAGGGCACCAACTACCCGGCGCAGTTGGTGGTCGCGCCGGACGGCCGGCACGCCTATCTCGCCAACCGGGGCGCGAACACGCTGGCGCGGTACGCGGTGGAGGCGGCCGGGGCCCGGCTGCGGCTGCTGGGGACGGTGCCGGTGGCCGGGGACTTCCCGCGCCACCTGGCGCTGGCCCCGGGCGGGCGGCTGCTGTTCACGGCGAACCAGCGGTCGAGCACGGTCAGCGTCTTCCACGTGGACCCGTCGAGCGGCGGGCTGCGGCTCGCGGGTGAGCCGTTCGCGTCACCCGTCGCCGTCTGCGCGCTGCCGCTGTAGGGCGTGCGGGCAGCCGGCCCGCCCCGCCTGTGCGAGCAGGGCGTGCACCCGCTCGGTGAGCTGGGCGACCCCGTCGGCCGGGGTGTGGAAGGTCAGCCGTACGTCGCCGTGCGCACGGGCGCGTTCTACCCGCAGGGTCAGCCCGTGCCGGTCGACGGCGAGGGGCTGGACGCGGACCGCGCCGTGCAGGCTGTCGGGGCCGACGAGCCGGGTGAGGCGTTCCACGGCGTCGGGGTGGGCGTCGGCGAGGTGGGTCAGCAGACGGGCCTCGGCGCCGGCGAGCGGGTCGGGCGCGGCGGCGGCGAACTCGCCGCGGTCGACGACCACGGCCCCGGTGGGCTGCTTCAGCACGATCCGGGTGGCGTGGAAGGCGAGTCGGCCGTCGTCCTCGGGACGGAACCAGCCGGCGAGCCAGAGCCGGGCGCGGATCCGGGCGCGGACCGGGACCGGCGCGACGTCGGCGAACTCCAGCACGGCGGACGGCTCGCCGCGCGGCGAGCAGAGGGCGGCGGTGCGCAGGGCGCTGTCGTCGGGCACGCCCAGCAGGACGCGGCCGTCCTCGGCGGCGGTGTGCGCGCCGACGAACTCCTCGCGTCCGCCGTCCGCGGTCACCGCGCAGGACCACGCGGTGGCGAGCACGGACCGGGCCCGCTCCGCCGCGGACGGCGCGGCGGTCCATTCCTGGCTGTCACCCATCCCAGAACCTCCTAAGGTAAGCCTTGCCTAACTTATAGGAGATCGCGAGTGCAGCCAACCACCGGGCCGGCCTCGCGCGTCAGGCCAGCACCCCGAGCAGCGCCCGCGCGCACAGGTCCCGCACCTGCTCCCGGGTCAGTTCCGCCGTACGCAGCCACTCCAGGCAGACGGCCGTCGTGAAGGCCAGCCAGCCCCGCACGGCCAGCCGGACGTCCGCCCGCGCCTCGACGGCCGGTCCGAACTCGGGATCGGCGGCCAGGGCCGCGAGGATCTGGCGCTCCTGGGCGGCCAGCGCCCGCCGGTACACCTGACGCACCGTCCGGTCACCGGCGGCGTCCGCCCGGTGGAAGGCGCGGTAGCCGTGCGCGTGGGCCTGGACGTACTCCAGATACGCCTCCAGCCCGGCGGTGAGCTGTTCTCGGACCGGCACGCCCGGCACCGGGGCCGTCATCCGCAGCATCCGGTCGCTCTCGCGCTCCACCACCGCGGCGAAGAAGTCCCGTTTCGTCGGGAAGTAGTGGTACAGCAGTCCGCGTGAGACGCGGGCGATCTCGGCGACCTGCTCGATCCACACCTCGTCGTACGGACTCTCCGAGAAGAGCCGCGCCCCGACCGCCAGAAGCTGCTCACGGCGCTCCTGCGTACTGAGCCGGCGGCGGGTGCGCCCGCCCTCGTTCGCAGCCATGCCCGCACCTTACTTGACGCCGGTTCAACAAGCGCCGCAGACTGGGGCCGCTATTGAACCCGCATACAACAAGCCGCAAGCCGCCGCTGAATCAGGCTCGTTCAAGGGAGATCGCGTCATGGTGGCACCACTTCCGCGGGGGTTCCGCAGCGCCGAGCAGGGCTGGCCCGAACTGCACCGCATACCCCACCCGCCGCACCGGCTGCCGCTGCTCGGCGATGTGCTCGGCACCCACCGCGGCACCCCGGTGCAGGACTCCCTGCGCCACGCCCGGCGGCTCGGGCCGATCTTCCGGCGGCGGGCGTTCGGCAAGGAGTTCGTGTTCGTGTGGGGCGCGGACCTCGCCGCCGACCTCGCGGACGAGACGCGGTTCGCCAAGCACGTCGGGCTCGGCATCGCCAACCTGCGGCCGGTGGTCGGGGACGCGCTGTTCACCGCGTACAACCACGAGCCGAACTGGCAGCTCGCCCACGACGTCCTGGCCCCCGGCTTCAGCCGCGAGGCCATGGCGGGCTACCACCCGATGATGCTGGACGTGGCGCGGCAGCTCACCGACCACTGGGACCGGGCGGCGTCGGCGGGACGTTCCGTGGACGTGCCCGGGGACATGACCAAACTGACCCTGGAGACCATCGCGCGCACCGGGTTCGGGCACGACTTCGGCTCGTTCGAGCGGTCCCGGCCGCACCCCTTCGTGACCGCGATGGTCGGTACGCTCAGCCACGCGCAGCGGCTCAACACCGTGCCCGCGCCCGCCGCGCCGCTGCTGCTGCGCGGCGCGAGCCGCCGCAACGAGGCCGACATCGCCTACCTCGACCGCACCGTGGACGCCCTGGTACGGGCCCGGCGCGAGGGGGACGGGGCCGGCGGAGGCGACCTGCTGGACCGGATGCTGGCGACGGCCCACCCGCGGACCGGCGAGCGGCTGTCCCCCGAGAACGTGCGCCGACAGGTCATCACCTTCCTGGTCGCCGGCCACGAGACCACCTCCGGGGCGCTCTCCTTCGCGCTGCACTACCTCTCCCGCCACCCGGACGTCGCCGCCCGGGCCCGCGCCGAGGTGGAGCGGGTGTGGGGCGGCACCGCCGACCCCGGCTACGAGCAGGTGGCCAGGCTGCGGTACGTACGCCGGGTACTGGACGAGTCGCTGCGGCTGTGGCCGACCGCGCCCGCGTTCGCACGGGAGGCCCGGCGGGACACCGTGCTCGCCGGGCGGCATCCGATGCGGCGGGGCGCCTGGGCGCTGGTGCTGACCCCGATGCTGCACCGGGCACCCGACGTGTGGGGTGAGGACGCCGAGCGGTTCGACCCGGACCGGTTCGAGGCGGCGGCCGTACGCGCCCGGGCGCCGCACACCTTCAAGCCGTTCGGGACCGGGGCGCGGGCCTGCATCGGCCGGCAGTTCGCCCTGCACGAGGCGACGCTGGTGCTGGGCCTGCTGCTGCGCCGCTACGCCTTCCACGCCGACCCCGGCTACCGGCTGCGGGTGACCGAGCGGCTGACCTTGATGCCGGAGGGGCTGCGGCTGCGTCCGCAGCGGCGCCCGCCCGGGACGGACGCGACCGAGCCGGCCCCGGAGACGGTTCGGTCAGGAGCGTCCCGTCCAGTGCGCCGGACGGGAGACTGACGACGGCAGCCGGGTGCCCGCGCTCCCCCGCGCCGCGGTCACCTGCGGCTGAGTCAGGAAGAACGCGCCGCGCAGATCGGCGTCCGTCAGATCGGTGTCCCGCAGATCCGCGCCGATCAGGTCGGCGCCGCGCAGATCGGCCCCGGTGAGGTCCGCGGCGATCAGCAGGGCGCCGCGCAGGTTCGCCCCGCGCAGGTCGGCGCCCTTGAGCCGGGCGCCCATCAGATCCGCGCCCCGCCGATCCTTCTTCCTGCCGCCGGCGCCTGCCCGGGCCAGCTCGCTGACCCGCAGCAGCAGGACGTTGACGTCCTGGCGGTGGGCGGCCACGTCCAGGGCGGCCAGCTCCTCCGGGGTGCCCCGGGTCAGGGCCTCGGTCTCCTCCAGCGCGCGCCGCAACCCGGCGCGCAGCGGACGGGCCGCCGGCAGGGTGAGCGCCTCGGTGAGGTACCACAACAGTTCCTGCAACTGGCGCACCACCGGGAACACGTCGAACACGCGGCGGGCCTCGCCCCGGGGCGCGGTGCGCCAGTCCCGGCCGGCGAAGGTGACCTGCGAGACCTTCTGGCCGGCGCCGAAGCAGTCGTAGACCGTGCACCCCGTGAAGCCGTTCGTCCGCAGCCGCTCGTGGATGCCGCAGCGGTGGTCGTCCCTCAGGTTCGGGCAGGGCGTCCCGGCGTCCTTGTCGAGGGCGAAGTCCGCGGAGCGGGCGAAGGGCAGGGCGACGCAGCACAGTCCGAAGCAGTTCCCGCAGTCACCGCGCAGGTCCGCCCGACCGGTCGTCTGATCTTGCATGTCGTCCAGGATACGGAAGGCCCGGCGGCAAAAACTCACCGCCGGGAACCCGGGCCTGTGGGGGTCCTCTCATCCAGCGGAAAACAACGTCGGCTATCACTGGAGCACAGTCGACGGACGCAGGTGCAGCAGCGACGCTTCGAGGAGACCGCCATGTGCAGCCACCAGCCACCGTGCCCGCCCGCGGACAGCCGCGACCACCTGGCCGCCGTCGTGGTCCGCGCCCGTCCCGAACAGGGCTGGAGCCTGCTGTGCAACGGCACCATCGTCTTCGACGACACCGGTGAGCTGCTGCCCGACGGGCGGACGGTGGGTCGGCCGGCCGTCGCCGGCTGACCCCCCGTCCGGCGCCTCAGCGGCTGAACACCTCGAAGGCGACGGCGGGCCGGCCCCCGAACCGCTCGCCGGCCGCCCGGGTCGTCCCGGACAGGAACCCGCGTGCGTACGCCTCGGGGTCCTCGTCGGTCAACGCCTCGATGTACGTGCGGTGTTCGAGCAGGGAGGCCACGGCGCGCTCCAGGCCGGGCGAGGCGTCCACGGCGTGGGTGGGGGTGGCCGATCCGGCCACGGCGACCCAGCGGACGCCGTTCCAGGGCTCCAGGCCCCGCTCGGTCAGCTCGGGGAAGATCCAGCGGTTGCCGGCGTCGGCGGCCGCGTCCAGGGTCGCGCGGCCGACGGCGACGTGGTCGGGGGTGTTCCACGCGACACCGCCCCAGGTGTCCCGGTGGTTCAGGGTGATCACAAGTTCCGGGCGGTGCCGGCGGATCGCGGCGGCGATGTCGCGGCGCAGAGCGATGCCGTACTCGACGACACCGTCCCGGTGGTCGAGGAACTCCACCTCGGACACGCCCACCACGGCGGCGCTCGCCCGCTGCTCGCGCTCACGCAGCGGTCCGCACGCCTCCGGTGCCAGGGTGTCGATGCCCGCCTCGCCCCGGGTCGCCAGCAGGTAGGCGACCTCCCGGCCGGCGTCGGTCCAGGCGGCGATCGCCGCGGAGCAGCCGTACTCCAGGTCGTCGGGGTGGGCCACGACCGCGAGGGCGCGCCGCCAGTCGTCGGGCAGGGGCCGGAGCTGGTCGGTGATCGGCTCAGTCATGCCTCCAGCCTACGGAGAGGGCGTCCGCCGGGGGCCCGTTGCGCGCCGCCCGGACGCGTCGGCGGCGGGCGCGTCGTGCCCGGCCGCGGCGCCGCCGAGAAGGGCACGCAGCCGGCCCGGGGCGAGACCGGTGTGGTCACGCAGCGCGTGCGTCATGTGGGCCTGGTCGCTGAAGCCGAGGTCCGCGGCGAGTCGGCCCAGGTCGCGTTCGCCGTCCAGGAGGCGGTCCAGCGCGGCCGTGGTCCGCAGGTGGGCGCGGTGTCCGGCGAGGGTGGTGCCGGTGCGGGCGCGGAAGACCCGGCTGAGGTGGAAGGGCGAGCAGCCGAGCAGCGCGGAAAGGCGCGTCAGGCTGAGGGTGCGATCGGCGGCCAGGGCCTCGCGCGCCTCGTCGGCGAGCCGGCGCCGGGCCCGGTCCGTCGCGGGTGAGCCGGCGGCGACCCGGTCGGGCGCGAGGGCGGAGAACACCCGGCCTGTGAGGGCCAGGACCCGCTCCTCGACGGCGAACGGGTCGGGCGCGTGGCGGGCGGCGGCCAGCAGCGCGCGATGGCCGAGGGTGAGGGCGGGCGTGGTGAACACCAGGCCCTGCGGGATCACGGGGTCGCCGCCGAGGAGGTCGGCCACGGCGGGCTCCGAGACGACGATCTCGGTGTAGGTGTCGGCGCCGGCGGGGTGCGCGAACTGCTGCTCCCCGCCGAGCCGTTCGACGAAGACGGTGGTGGGGTCCATCAGCTGCTCCACCCCCTCGACGCGGGCCCGCACCACCCCGTGGCGCACCAGGACGAGCCCGAAGACCGGCGCGGGCCCCGGCTCGGTCCAGCCGGGGGGCGGATCCCCGCAGTACACGTCGGCGAGGGACGCGGCGTCCCCGTTCAGCAGTGTCCGGCGTGCCACGGCCATCGCGCCCACTCCCCCGGGGTTGCCCGGCCCTCGTCCCATCGGGCAAGAAGTTACAAGAGCGGGGGTTCCCGGGACAGGCACGCTTCTTCCTGTCATCAGCTCGTCGGCCGACCGGGAGGCCCCGCGGTGCGTGTGTCACGTCGGAACGTCCTCAGAGGTTCCACCGCCGCCCTGGGCGCGGCCGCGCTGCCCGCCTGGGCCGTGCCCCGCCGCTCGGGCGCGTTGGAGGTGCTGCCGCTGCTCGACGCCGCGGGACCGTTCCCGTTGCCGGCGCACCAGGCGTTCCCCGGCGTGGACGACGGCGACTGGGCGCGGGCCGAGCGGGTCGACCCGGGGGCGTTCGGCCCGGACGACGTGTGGCGGCCGGCCTTCCGCTGCTTCGCGGTACGCCGGCCCGGCGGCCGGGTCACCCTGGTCGACACGGGGGTCGGGCCGGCGGGCAGCCCGGCGTCGGGCTGGGCCCCCACGCCCGGTGAGCTGCCCGCCCGGCTGGCGCGGGCGGGGATCGGCGTCACGGACGTGGAGGCGGTCGTCCTCACCCATCTGCACTCCGACCACTACGGCTGGTCGGTGCTGCCCGACGGCGCCCCCGTCTTCCCCGCTGCCCGTTACCTGGTGCAGCGGGTGGAGGTGTCGGGGCTGCCCGCGGACGACCCGGCGCGGTCTTACGTGGTCGAGCCGCTGCGCGGGGCGGGGCTGCTCGCAGAGGTCGACGGGCGGTGCCGGGTACGCGGGCGCGGCGGGGCGCTGACCCTCGTACCGACGCCGGGGCACACCCCGGGCCACCAGTCGGTGCTGGTCGAGGGCGGCCGGGAGGAGGTGTGGATCACCGGTGACGTGCTGGTGCACGCCGTGCAGCTGGTGGCGCCGGGGACGGCGTACCGCTACGAGGCGGACCCCGGGCAGGCCCGCCGCAGCCGCCTGGCCCTGCTGGCCTCGGCGCGCCGCCGGCGCGCCTCACTGGCGACCTGTCACCTCCACCGGCCCTTCGTCACGGTGGGCTGAGTCGTCCGTGCCGCCCGCCGACGGGGGTGGCGGGCGGCACGGGCTCACACCTCGTCGCGGACGAGGGCCAGCAACCGGTCCAGGACGCGAGGTCCGCCGGTCCGGACTCCGTCGTGCTCGTACTCGTCCGTGACCCAGGTGCGCAGGCCCCGGACGGAACGGGCCGTGCGCAGGGAGTGGGCGGTGTCGACGTACATGTCGTCGTGGTAGATCGCTGCCGCGACGGGCACCTCGTTCGCGGCGAGGCGTGCCCGGTCGTAGAGGGGGGTCCAGCCGGTGTGGGCGGCGAGGCGGTCGGCGGTGTCGCGCAGGGGGCGCAGGGCGGGGTCGCAGTCGAACATCCACGGGTGGACGGTCTCGCCGGTGAAGAGCACGGGTCCGTCGCCGGCGAGGGCCTTGGCCGCGTCGAACCGCGGGAACTCGGCGCGGATCCGCTCGGCGGACCAGTCGGTGGGTCGCCCGTCCTGGCCGTAGATCGCCTCGTGGACGAGCGCGTAGAGGGGGTGGCCGGCGTACGACAGCAGGCTCCGCACCTGTTCCTGGAAGGCGTCGGAGAGTTCGGGGCCGCGCGGGGTGGTCACGAAGGCCTCTTCGAGGAGGTGGTGCAGTCGGTGGCTGCCGTCGGCCCCGCCGAGCAGGATGCCGAGGGACTGGAAGGCCTCGGCGGTGAGGCGGTAGCCGCCCGGGAGGGTGACGTCGCGGCCGAGCAGGTGGTCGGCGATACGGCGGGCCCGCTCGACGTCCTGCGGGTAGCGGGCGTAGTGCGCGGCGACCTTGCGTTCGACGCGCGGGTAGGCGGCGCGGTACACGTCGTCGGCGTGGGCGTCGAGGGAGGGCAGGCCGCCGGTGATGAGGGCGGCGGTGAGGGCTTCGGGGGCCCTTGACAGGTATGTCACCGTGCAGAAGCCGCCGAAGCTCTGGCCGAGGACGGTCCAGGGGGCGCCGCCGGTCACCTCGCGGCGGATCAGCTCGCAGTCCTCGACGATGGAGTCGGCGCGGAACCGGGTGAGGTAGGCGGCCTGTTCGGCGGGGCCGCCGCGCAGCGGGAGCGTCTGGCGGCCCGCGGGGGTGGAGTGGCCGGTGCCGCGCTGGTCGAGGAGGAGGACGCGGAACTCCCGCAGGGCGCGGCCGAGCCAGGCCTGCCGGCCGATGAACCGGTTGGCGCCGAATCCGGGGCCGCCCTGGAGGTAGAGCAGCCAGGGCAGGTTCTGGTCGGCCTTGTCGCTTGCGACGACCTCGCGGGCGTACAGTCCGATCGTCTCCCCGGCCGGGTCGTCGTGGTCGAGGGGGACGGTGAAGCGGCGGTCGGTGAGGACGACGCCGGGCTGGCGGTAGGTCGCGGTCAACGGGGCTCCCGGAGCGGTGGGTGGGCAGGCCGCGTCCCAGTTCAGCACAGGCGCCGGACGGGAGCGGTCCGGGGAGTTCCGCCGCGTGCGCCGCCCGGCGGCCGAGCGCGACGGACGGGCGCGACGGACGGGTACACCGGATGGGCGCGGTGCCGGGGAACCGCTGACCGGGCGCCGGGACCTGTCAGCGCGCGGAGAGGCTGGAGTGGCGGACCACCAGTTCCGGCTGGAGCACCACCCGCCGGTGTTCGTGCGGCCGCTTGCCCTCCCCCTCCTCGGTCTCCTCCAGGAGCAGTTCCGCGGCCAGGGCGCCCATGGTGACGGCCGGCTGGCGGACGGAGGTGAGCGGGACGGCCGCCGCGGCGGCGAACTCGATGTCGTCGTAGCCGACGATGGCGAGGTCCTCGGGGACGCCGACGCCGGCCGCGTACATGGCCTGGAGCACGCCGAGGGCGAGCAGGTCGTTGGCGCAGAACACGGCGGTGGGGCGGTCGGCGAGGCCGAGGAGGCGGGCGCCGGCGTCCCGGCCGGCGGCGACGTCGAGGCGTTCGGTGGGCAGTTCCCGCAGGTGCTCGGGGCCGAGACCGGCCTCGGCGAGCGCGTTCAGGGCGCCGGTGCGGCGGTCGCGGACCTGGTTGAAGCCGGGCGGTCCGCTGACGTACGCGAGGGAGCGGTGCCCGGCGTCGAGGAGGTGCCGCACGGCGAGGGCGCCGCCGGCGACGTCGTCCACGGACACCGAGCACTCGGTGGTGCCCTCGGCGACCCGGTCGACCAGCACGAAGGGGATGCCGTGCCGACGGAAGGAGTCGATGTTGCGGCCGGTGGCGTCGGCCGGGGTGAGCAGCACACCGCGCACCCGCTGCTCGGCGAAGAGGGAGAGGTACTCGGCCTCCTCGCTGACGCTCTCGGCGCTGTTGCAGACCATCACGCCGAGCCCGGCCTCGCGGGCGGCCCGCTCGGCGCCACGGGCGACGTCCACGAAGAAGGGGTTGCCCATGTCGAGGACCAGCAGTCCCATGATGCGGCTGCGGCCGGCGCGCAGCTGGCGGGCGGACTCGCTGCGGACGTAGCCGAGCCGGTCTATCGCGGACTGCACGCGGGCCCGGGTCTCGGTGGCGACGGTGTCCGGGCGGTTGATGACGTTGGACACCGTGCCGACGGACACTCCGGCGGCGCGGGCGACGTCCTTGATACCCACCGACTGGGCCATCGGGCAGGGACCTCCGGGGGGACGAGGGGCGACAGGACGAGCCTCACATTACCGTCGGGCCGCCCCACAACGGCTGGGTCAGGCGGGCAGGCGGAAGTTCAGCGAGCGCAGCGCCGAGGGCGTGATGCCGCCGGACTTCTCCTGGTACATGATCGACAGGAAGTTGTCCTGCCGGATCCGGGTCTCGTCGATCACGACCTCGCCGAAGGCGTCGAGTCCGGCGCTCACCCCGTCGTAGAGCATCGCCCAGTCGGTGTGTCCCGAGGCCGCGGAGGCGGCGGCGATCCGGCAGTACGGGAAGATCGCGTAGGCGTTGTCGTACCTGTCGAGGATCAGCTTGGTGCGCTGGCTGGAGTCGAGCGGGACCGGGATCTCGGTCTTCCGCCAGGTGCCGGCGGCGGTCTTGCGGAGGTGGAAGGCGCGGCCGTTCCTGGTGCGGTCGGCGACGTAGTTCGTGGTGCACTGGCCGAAGCGGCCGGGGACGTAGGAGATGATCCCGTGCGGGCGGCCGGCGGAGTCGGTGAACTGGCTCTCCTGGTTCATCAGGGAGTGGTCCGGGTCGAGCGGGTCCACCACCAGGCCGCCGTCGGTGACGGAGACCTTGTCGGAGCTGCCGGTGACGCCGACCACGGTGCCGGCGTCGTTGCGCCAGGTGCGGCCGCGGTCGTCGGAGTAGACGTAGCCGGTGTCGTGGTTGGTGATGCCGCCGCCGGAGCACATCACGGCGCCGTTCTGCTCGCGCCAGGTGAACAGAGCGTGCAGCCGGCCGTCCGCGTCGTAGTCGATGCCGTGCAGGTACATGTTGCGGGCCGTGCTGGAGCCGTGCTCGCCGGTGTAGGTGCCGGTGGAGCCGGTCCACTCGCCCAGGTCGGTCCAGGAGGTGCCGTCGTACTCGGCGAGGGCGCACCGGCCGTTGCCCGAGACGTCGACGCGGTAGCTGAGCTGGAGCCTGCCCTCGGGCGTGGAGACGAACTGCGGGTAGGTGAACCGGGAGGTGAGGGCGAGCCCGTCGAGCGTGGACTGCGGGGCGCCGAAGCGGGCGGCGGTCCAGGTGAAGGCGCCCGGGTCGTCCATCAGCCCGGCGACGGACTTGACGTAGGTGAAGCCGTCGCTGTGCGAGTCCATGTTCAGGTGGAGCCGCCCGTCGGCCTTCGAGACGCCCATGGAGATGACGTTGTGGGAGTCGTCGTAGCGCAGGGTGTGGCCGACCTCGACGGTCTCCCAGGTGGAGGCGGGGAACCTGCGCCGGCCGACGACGGCGTTGCGGTCGGCGGTGTACCAGACGGCGTACTGGTGGCCGTTGTGGGTGAGCAGGCCGTTCTTCTGGAAGGAGTTGTTGTTGACCAGGCCGTCGTAGGACACGAAATACAGGGCATGGCTGTCGAGGAGGGTGCTGCCGGTCAGGGTGACCGACGGGCCGGGGGCGGCGGCGCGGGCGGTGCCGTCGGCGAGCGCGGGGCCGGCCGCGGCACCGGCGAGCGCGGCGCCCAGCAACGTACGTCTCTTCATCTCGGGTGACTCCGTCGTCGGCGAGGTGCGGG
Organism: Streptomyces sp. bgisy159; assembly: GCF_057707805.1. Lineage (NCBI taxonomy): Bacteria > Bacillati > Actinomycetota > Actinomycetes > Kitasatosporales > Streptomycetaceae > Streptomyces > Streptomyces sp. bgisy159. Next base: position 17,072 of record NZ_JBYIQX010000045.1, read on the forward strand.
GAGGGGGGACGTGCGGTTCAGGCGAGGTGGAACACCTCGGTGAGGGGCTTCATGGCCTCGTCGGGCCGGGCGCCGTCCAGTGACTCGAAGAACGGCGCCATCTCGGCCTGCCAGCGGGTGTTGACGTCGGTGGCCTCCATGCCGGTCACGGCGGCCCGGAAGTCCTCGGTCTCCAGGTAGCCGACGAGCAGGCCGTCCTCGCGCAGGAACAGCGAGTAGTTGTGCCAGCCGGTGGCCCGCAGGGCGTCGAGCATCTCGGGCCACACGGCGGCGTGCCGTTCGCGGTACTCGTCGAGGCGGTCCGCCCGGACCTTCAGCAGGAAGCACACGCGCTGCATCAACAAACCCTCCGGGGACTAGAAGGACCAGAAGGACTAGAAGTCGAACTGGTCGATGTTCTTCGCGTCGAACACGGTCGGCTTGCCGAGGCTGATCACGCCGTCCTTGCCGATGGTGTACGTGGTGCCGTCGGCCTCGAAGGCCTCGCCCTCCTTGCCGGTGATCTGCCCGGAGACGAGGGCGACGGCGGCGCGGGCGGCGAGGTCGCCGAGCTTGGCCGGGTCCCACAGTTCGAAGGCGTCGACGGTGCCGTCCTTGACGTACTTGCGCATGTCGTTGGGGGTGCCGAGGCCGGTCAGCTTGACCTTGCCCTTGTAGGTGGAGCCCGACAGGTACTGGGCGGCGGCCTTGATGCCGACGGTGGTCGGGGAGATGATCCCCTTCAGGTTCGGGAACTGCTGGAGCAGGCCCTGGGTCTGCTGGAAGGACTGCTGGGCGTCGTCGTTGCCGTATGCGACCTTGACCAGCTTGACGTCCTTGTACTTCGGGTCCTTCAGCTCCTCCTTCATGTAGTCGATCCAGATGTTCTGGTTGGTCGCGGTCTGGGCGGCGGACAGGATCGCGATCTCGCCCTTGTAGCCGATCTGCTCGGCGAGCAGCTGCACCTCGGTGCGGCCGAGGTCCTCGGCGGACGCCTGGGAGACGAAGGCGTTGCGGCACTCGGGCTTGGTGTCGGAGTCGTAGGTGACGACCTTGATGCCGTTGCTCATGGCCTGCTTCAGCGCGGTGCACAGCGCGCCCGGGTCCTGCGCGGACACGGCGATCGCGTCGACCTGCTGCTGGGTGAGGGTGTTGACGTACGAGACCTGGCCGGAGGTGTCGGTCGCGCTGGACGGGCCGACCTCCTTGTAGCTGGAGCCCAGCTCCGTCAGGGCCTTCTCGCCGCCCTGGTCGGCGGAGGTGAAGTAGGGGTTGTTGACCTGCTTGGGCAGGAAGCCGACGGTGAGGCCCTTCTTCAGCTCGGCACCGGGGTCGGCGGTGGCCCCGGAGTTCGCCGCGCCGGTGCTCTCGTTCTTCACGTCCTCCTTGGTGGTGCCGCCGCAGGCGGTGGCGGCGAGGGCGAGGGAGGAGACGGCTGCGAGGGCCGCGCAGGCACGGCGGAGGGAGGACTGGCGCATGGCTGGGGTTCCTTCGGGACGAGGGGAGCTGAGCGAGGGGAGGGTCACGACGTGGACGTGGAGGCGGACGCGGCCTTGCGGCCGGCCCGGGCGACGTGGATCCGGCGCGCGACCCGGGGGCCGAGCACGGACAGGACGAGCAGGACGCCGGTGACGACGATCTGCGACTGGGCGGAGACGTCCTGGAGGCTCATCACGTTCTGGAGCGCTCCGAGGAGGAACACACCGGCGACGGCGCCGCCCAGCGTGCCTTTGCCGCCGTCGAAGTCGATGCCGCCGAGCAGCACAGCGGCGACGACGGAGAGTTCCAGGCCGGTCGCGTTGTCGTAGCGGGCGCTGGCGTAGTGCAGCGCCCAGAAGACGCCGGTCAGGGAGGCCATCAGACCGGTCGCGGTGAACAGGATCAGCTTGTGTCGCTTGACCCGGATGCCGGCGAACCGGGCCGCCTCCTCGTTGGCGCCGATGGCGAACAGCGACCGGCCGAACGGGGTGGCGTGCAGGGCGACGACGGCCAGGGCGAGCAGGACGAGGAAGGGCAGGAAGGCCTGGGGCAGGAAGCTGTCGCCGACGCGTCCGGACGCGAAGGTGAGGTACCGGGTGGGGAAGTCGGTGACGGCGTCCGAGCCGAGCACGATCTGCGCGATGCCCCGGTAGGCGGCGAGGGTGCCGATGGTGACGGCGAGGGAGGGCAGTCCGAGCCGGGTCACCAGCAGCCCGTTGACCAGGCCGCACACCACGCCGAGCAGCAGGCACAGCGGGATGATCGTCTCGATGGTCATGCCCTGGTTCCACAGGGCGCCCATCACGGCGCCGGACAGCCCGGCGGTGGAGGCGACGGAGAGGTCGATCTCACCGGAGACCACGAGCAGGGTCATCGGCAGGGCGATCAGCGCGATCGGCAGGGTGTTGCCGATCAGGAACGACAGGTTGAGGCCGTTGCCGAAGCCGTCGACGAAGCCGAAGGAGAGGAGGAGGACGACGATCAGGAGGGCGCCGACGACCGTGTCCCAGCGGACGGCGCGCGTCAGGGGCTCAGGCATGGCGGGCGTTCCTCTTCTTCAGGGCGGTGGCCACGCGCAGGGCGACGATCCGGTCGACCGCGATGGCGAGGACGAGCAGGATGCCGTTGATGGCGAGGACCCACACGGAGCTGACGCCGAGGGCGGGCAGCACGCTGTTGACGGAGGTCAGCAGCAGGGCGCCGAGAGCCGCCCCGTGGACGCTGCCGGAACCGCCGGTGAAGACGACGCCGCCGACGACGACCGCGCTGACGACGGTGAGTTCGTAGCCGTTGCCGGTGCTGGAGTCGACGTTGCCGAACCGGGCCAGGTAGAGCGCGCCGGCGAGGCCGGCGAGGCCGCCGCAGAAGGTGTACGCGGCGAGGATCCGCTTGCGTACGGGGATGCCGGCGAGCCGGGCGGCCTCCGGGTTGGAGCCGAGGGCGTAGAGTTCGCGGCCGCTGCGGTACTGCTTGAGGTAGGAGGCGGTGGCGACCAGGACGGCGAGGGCGAGCAGGGCGAGGTAGGGCACCGCTCCGATACCGCCGGAACCGAAGTCGACGAAGCCGCCGGGCAGGTCGGCCGCGGTGATCTGCCGGGAGCCGACCCAGATGGAGTCGATACCGCGGATGATGTAGAGCGTGCCGAGGGTGACGACGAGGGCGGGCACCTGCCCGAAGCTGACCAGTGCGCCGTTGAGGAGGCCGAAGCCGACGCCCAGCAGGACGGCGAGGAGGACCGCCACGACCGGGTCTCCGCCGTTGTCGAGGCAGAGGCCGGCGGCGAAGGCGCTGATGCCCAGCGTGGAGCCGACCGACAGGTCGACGTTGCGGGTGATGACGACCAGGGACTGACCGGTGGCGACGAGGACCAGGATGGTCGCGTTGAGCAGCAGGTCCTTGATGCCCTGGGCGGACAGGAAGTCGCTGTTGCCGGCCTGGGTGACGGCGATCATCACGAGGAACACGGCCAGGATGGCGAGTTCGCGCATCCTGAGGACGCAGTCGACGAGCCGGGTGCCGCCGGACTCGGCCGGTTCGGTCACGGGGGCCTCCTGGGGGGTGGTGGCCGTCATGCGGCCCTCCCGGTGGCTGCGGCCATCACGGTTTCCTCGGTGGCTTCGGAGCGGGAGATCTCGGCGGTGAGCCGGCCCTCGTGCATCACCAGCACGCGGTCGGCCATGCCGAGGATCTCGGGCAGGTCGGAGGAGATCATCAGGACGGCGACGCCGTCGGCGGCCAGTTGACCGAGCAGGCGGTGCACCTCGGCCTTGGTGCCGACGTCGATGCCGCGGGTGGGCTCGTCGACGATGAGCACCTTGGGGCCGGTGGCCAGCCACTTGGCGAGGACGACCTTCTGCTGGTTGCCGCCGGACAGGGTGGCGACGGTGTCGGCGATCCGGGCGTACTTGACCTGGAGTCTGACGGTCCAGTCGAGGGAGCGGCTGCGTTCGGCGCCGCGGTCCATCAGCCCGGCCCGGACGGTGGTACGGAGTCCGGTGAGACCGATGTTGCGTTCGATGGACATGTCCATCACCAGGCCCTGGGCGCGCCGGTCCTCGGGAACGAGGGCGATGCCCGCGGCCATGGCGGTGGAGGGTGCCCCGTTGGTCAGCCCGCGGCCCTCGACCTCCACTTCCCCGGCGTCCCAGCGGTCGATGCCGAACACGGCTCGGGCGACCTCGGTGCGTCCGGCGCCGACCAGGCCGGCGAGGCCGACGATCTCGCCGTGGCGGACGTCGAAGGAGACGTCGGTGAAGACGCCCTCCCTGGTCAGCCGGCGCACGCTGAGCGCCACCGGGCCGGGGGTGACGTCCTGCTTGGGGTAGAGCTCGTCGAGGTCACGGCCGACCATCCGGCGGACCAGGTCGTCCTCGGTCATGCCGGCGAGGGGTTCACTGGCGATCCGTGCCCCGTCGCGCAGGGTCGTCACCCGCCGGCCGATCTCGAAGATCTCCTCAAGCCGGTGGGAGATGAACAGCACCGCGGCGCCCTGGTCGCGCAGGGTGCGCACGACGCCGAAGAGGCGGGCCACCTCGCTGCCGGTGAGGGCGGCGGTCGGCTCGTCCATGATCAGCACGCGGGCGTCGAAGGAGAGCGCCTTGGCGATCTCCACGATCTGCTGGTCGGCGATGGACAGGCCGCGCGCGGGCCGGTCGGGGTCGAGGGCGACGCCGAGGCGGGCCATCAGGGCGGCGGTGGCGGCGTGGGTGGCCTTGTGGTCGATGCGGCCGAGCGATCGCCTGGGCTGCCGGCCCATGTAGATGTTCTCGGCGATCGACAGGTCGGGGAAGAGCGTGGGCTCCTGGTAGATCACGGCGATGCCGGCGTCGCGTGCGTCGCCGGGGCCGTGGAAGACGACGGGTTCGCCGTCGAGGAGCACCTGGCCGGCGTCCGGCCGGTGCACCCCGGCGAGCGTTTTGATCAGGGTCGACTTGCCCGCGCCGTTCTCTCCGGCGAGAGCGTGCACCTCGCCGGCGAACAGCTCCAGACAGACGCCTTTGAGGGCGCGTACGGCCCCGAACGACTTGGCGACGTCCTTGAGCGCCAGCACCGGGGCCGGTCCCGCGTCGGACGGGTGGGTCATGGAGGACTCCTCGACGGCGCCGGCGGCGGGGCCGACCGAACGCCGTGAAAGGTTTCAACGGGATGGCCGGGACGTTAGGCACGCCAGCCATGTCACGTCAATGGGTCCGCCTCGAAAAGTTTTCGATAGGCCAAGGTCACGCCTCGGTTACGGAGAGCTTCCCTGGACAGGGGGGTTGACACTCCCCCAGCAGCCTCATAGCTTCCCCTTCTGAATCGTTTCATAGAAAGCGTGACCGACCGATGCCACAGGAGCCGGAAGTGACCGACCTCGCCGCGGTGAAGGCCGCGCTCAAGACCCAGGCCGTCGAAACACCGTCGTGGGCGTACGGGAACTCGGGGACCCGGTTCAAGGTGTTCGCGCAGCCCGGTGTGCCGCGGACTCCGCAGGAGAAGCTGGCGGACGCCGCCAAGGTGCACGAGTTCACCGGGGTGGCGCCGACCGTGGCGCTGCACATCCCCTGGGACAGGGTGGACGGCGCCGACGGATACGCGCGGCTCGCGAAGTTCGCCGAGGAGCGGGGGGTGAAGCTGGGAGCGATCAACTCCAACACCTTCCAGGACGACGCGTACCGGCTGGGCAGCATCTGCCACCCGGACGCGGGGGTGCGGCGCAAGGCCGTCGGCCATCTGCTGGAGTGCGTCGACATCATGGACGCGACGGGCTCGCGCGACCTGAAGCTGTGGTTCGCGGACGGCACGAACTACCCCGGCCAGGACGATGTCCGCGCCCGGCAGGACCGGCTGACCGAGGGCCTGGCCCAGGTGTACGAGCGGCTCGGGGACGGGCAGCGGATGCTGCTGGAGTACAAGTTCTTCGAGCCGGCGTTCTACACCACCGACGTCCCGGACTGGGGCACGGCGTACGCGCACTGCCTGAAGCTGGGCGAGAAGGCGCAGGTCGTGGTGGACACCGGGCACCACGCGCCCGGCACCAACATCGAGTTCATCGTCGCCACGCTGCTGCGGGAGGGGAAGCTCGGCGGGTTCGACTTCAACTCGCGGTTCTACGCGGACGACGACCTCATGGTGGGGGCGGCGGACCCGTTCCAGCTGTTCCGGATCATGTACGAGGTGGTGCGCGGCGGCGGGCTCGGCCCGGACGTCGCCTTCATGCTCGACCAGTGCCACAACATCGAGGCGAAGATCCCCGCGATCATCCGGTCCGTGATGAACGTCCAGGAGGCCACCGCCAAGGCGCTGCTGGTGGACCGGGCGGCGCTCGGTGCCGCGCAGGCTTCCGGGGACGTGCTCGCGGCGAACGGGGTGCTGATGGACGCGTACAACACCGACGTGCGGCCGTTGCTCCGTGAGGTGCGGGAGGAGATGGGACTGGACCCCGAGCCGATGGCGGCGTACGCGCGGTCGGGGTGGGCCGAGCGGATCGTGGCCGAGCGGGTCGGTGGGGAGCAGGCCGGGTGGGGGGCGTAGGTCTGCCGGGTTCCGTCCGCCGCGGGGGCGGGTCGTTCGTGGTCGATCGCGCGTTTCCCCGCACCCCTGCCGAGCTCACCGTCTGTCGATAAGGAACTGGAATGGCTGTTCATCCTGAAGCCGCTGCCCTGCTCGCCCGGTCACACCGGCTCGGTGCCGATCCGCGCAACACCAACTACGCCGGCGGCAACGCCTCGGCGAAAGGTGTCGACACGGACCCGGTGACCGGCGGGGAAGTGGAACTGATGTGGGTCAAGGGGTCCGGCGGGGACCTCGGGACGCTGACCGAGGCGGGGCTGGCCGTGCTGCGGCTGGACCGGCTGCGGGCCCTGCGGGAGGTGTACCCGGGGGTGGAGCGCGAGGACGAGATGGTCGCCGCGTTCGACTACTGCCTGCACGGCAAGGGCGGAGCCGCGCCGTCCATCGACACCGCGATGCACGGGCTCGTGGACGCCGCGCACGTCGACCATCTGCACCCGGACTCCGGGATCGCGCTCGCCTGTGCGGCCGACGGGGAGAAGCTGACCGCCGAGTGCTTCGGCGACACCGTGGTGTGGGTGCCCTGGCGGCGGCCCGGATTCCAGCTGGGGCTGGACATCGCCGCCGTGAAGGTTGCGAACCCGCGGGCGATCGGGTGCGTCCTCGGCGGTCACGGCATCACCGCCTGGGGCGACACGGCCGAGGAGTGCGAGCGCAACTCGCTGCACATCATCCGGACCGCGGAGGCCTTCCTGGCGGAGAAGGGGAGGCCCGAACCCTTCGGACCCGTGGTCGAGGGGTACGGGGCGCTGCCCGCGGACGAACGGCGGGAGCGGGCCGCGGCCCTCGCCCCGTACGTCCGGGCGATCGCCTCGCAGGACCGGCCGCAGGTCGGGCACTTCACCGACTCCGACGTCGTCCTCGACTTCGTCGCCCGCGCCGAGCACCCCCGGCTCGCCGCGCTCGGCACCTCCTGCCCGGACCACTTCCTGCGCACCAAGGTGCGGCCGCTGGTGCTGGACCTGCCGCCGTCCGCGCCGCTGGAGGAGGCCGTGGCGCGGCTGAGGGAGCTGCACGCCGAGTACCGCGAGGAGTACGCCGCGTACTACGCGCGGCACGCCGGGCCGGACTCCCCCGCCATGCGCGGCGCCGACCCGGCGATCGTGCTGGTCCCGGGGGTCGGCATGTTCTCCTTCGGCAAGGACAAGCAGACCGCGCGGGTGGCCGGCGAGTTCTACGTCAACGCCGTCAACGTGATGCGCGGCGCCGAGGCCGTCTCGGCGTACGCGCCGATCGAGGAGGCCGAGAAGTTCCGGATCGAGTACTGGTCGCTGGAGGAGGCCAAGCTGCGGCGGCTGCCGCGGCCCAAGCCGCTGGCGACCCGGGTGGCGCTGGTCACCGGCGCGGGCAGCGGTATCGGCAGGGCCATCGCGCACCGGCTGGCCGCCGAGGGCGCGTGCGTCGTCGTCGCCGACCTGAACGGCGACGGCGCCGCCGCGGTCGCCGAGGAGCTGGGCGGCCCGGACAGGGCGGTCGCGGTGACCGTCGACGTCACCTCGGAGGAGCAGATCGCCGACGCCTTCAAGGCGGCCGTACTGGCCTTCGGCGGGGTCGACCTGGTGGTCAACAACGCCGGCATCTCCATCTCCAGGCCGCTGCTGGAGACGTCGGTCCGGGACTGGGACCTCCAGCACGACATCATGGCGCGCGGCTCCTTCCTGGTGTCGCGCGAGGCGGCCCGGGTGATGACCGCCCAGGGCCTCGGCGGCGACCTCGTCTACATCGCCTCGAAGAACGCCGTCTTCGCCGGCCCGAACAACATCGCGTACTCCGCCACCAAGGCCGACCAGGCCCACCAGGTGCGGCTGCTGGCCGCCGAGCTGGGTGAGCACGGCATCCGCGTCAACGGCGTCAACCCCGACGGCGTGGTGCGCGGGTCGGGGATCTTCGCCGGCGGCTGGGGCGCCCAGCGGGCGGCGACGTACGGGATAGAGGAGGAGAAGCTCGGCGAGTTCTACGCCCAGCGGACCATCCTCAAGCGCGAGGTGCTGCCCGAGCACGTGGCGAACGCGGTGTTCGCGCTCACCGGCGGGGACCTGACCCACACCACCGGGCTGCACATCCCGGTCGACGCCGGCGTCGCCGCCGCCTTCCTGCGGTGAGCGGCCGGGTGCGGGCCTGCGCCGCCGTCGACCTCGGCGCCTCCAGCGGGCGCGTGATGGTCGGGCGGGTGAGCCGCGACTCGCTGGAGCTGGTGGAGGCGCACCGGTTCGCCAACCGGCCGGTGCGGCTGCCGGAGGGGCTGCGGTGGGACGTCCTCGGCCTGTACGCGGGGGTGCTGGACGGGCTGCGCGCCGCCGGCCGGGTGGACTCCGTGGGCATCGACAGCTGGGCCGTGGACCACGGCCTGCTCGACGCCGACGGGACGCTGCTGGGCAACCCGGTGCACTACCGGGACTCCCGGACCGACGGTGTCCCGGAGAAGGTGTGGGCGAGCGTGCCGCCGGAGGAGCTGTACGCGGCGACCGGGCTGCAGTACGCGCCGTTCAACACGCTGTACCAGCTGGTGGCGGCCCGGGAGAGCGGGCAGCTCGGGCAGGCCCGGCGGGTCCTGCTGATCCCCGACCTGCTGTCGTACTGGCTCACCGGGGAGTACGGCACGGAGCTGACCAACGCCTCCACCACGCAGCTGGTCGACCCGCGCACCCGGGACTGGGCGTACGGCCTCGCCGCGCGGGCCGGCGTCGACCTGGACCTGTTCCCGCCGCTGCGGCTGCCCGGCGACCCGGCGGGGCTGCTGCGGCCCGGGGTGCTGGAGGAGACCGGGCTGACCGGTCCGGTGCCGGTGACGGCGGTCGCCTCGCACGACACCGCGTCGGCGGTCGCCGCCGTCCCGGCGGCCGGCGAGCGGTTCGCGTACATCTGCACCGGCACCTGGTCGCTGGCCGGTCTCGAACTGGCCGCGCCGGTGCTCACCGAGGAGAGCCGGGCCGCCAACTTCACCAACGAGCTGGGGCTGGACGGCACGGTCCGCTACCTGCGCAACATCATGGGCCTGTGGCTGCTCCAGGAGTGCGTACGGGCCTGGGGCGACCCGGACCTGGGCGGGCTGCTGCGGGAGGCGGCGGCGGTTCCGGCGCTACGGTCGGTGGTGGACGCGGGCGACGCCGCGTTCCTCGCGCCGGGCCGCATGCCGGAGCGGATCGCCGAGGCGTGCCGGGCGTCGGGGCAGCCCGTGCCGGAGGGCCGGGGCGAGATCACCCGCTGCATCCTGGACTCGCTGGCCCTGGCCCACCGCCGGGCCGTGGAGGACGCCCAGCGGCTCGCCGACCACCCGGTCGACGTGGTGCACATCGTCGGCGGCGGCGCCCGCAACGCGCTGCTGTGCCGGCTGACCGCCGACGCATGCGGGCTGCCGGTGGTGGCGGGCCCGGCGGAGGCGGCGGCGCTCGGCAACGTGCTGGTGCAGGCGCGGGCCCACGGCATCGTCGGCGACCTCGCCGGCACCCGCCGGCTGCTCGCCCGCACCCAGCCGCTGACCCGCTACGAGCCGCAGGGCGACCCGGCCCGCTGGCGGGAGGCCCAGGCCCGGCTCGCCGCCAGGTGACCCGCTGCCTGTCCCGGCCCCCGTGACCCCACTACGCTTTCCCATCCGCTGAACGACCCCGAGGAGCCGCGATGCGTGTCGCACTGTTCCTGACCTGTGTCAACGACACGCTCTATCCGGACACCGGCCGTGCCGTGGTGAAACTCCTGACCAGGCTGGGTGTCGAGGTCGACTTCCCGATGGCGCAGACGTGCTGCGGGCAGGCGCACTACAACACCGGCTACCGTCATGAGGCCGAGCCGCTGGCCCGGCATTTCTCCGACGTCTTCGGGGAGTACGAGGCGATCGTGACGCCGTCCGGGTCGTGCGGGGCGATGGTGCGGGAGCTGTATCCCCGGATGGGTGAGCGGGCCCGTGCCGAGGGCCGGGGCGACACGCTGGCGCGCACGCTGGCGCCGGTGGTGCCGAAGACGTACGAGCTGACGGAGTTCCTGGTGGACGTGTTGGGCGTGACCGACGTCGGCGCCCACTACCCGCACACGGTGACCTACCACCCCACCTGCCACGGGCTGCGCGGCCTGGGGCTCGGCGACCGGCCCCGGCGGCTGCTGGCGGCGGTGCGGGGGCTGGAGCTGGTGGAGCTGCCGGGTGCGGAGGAGTGCTGCGGGTTCGGCGGCACGTTCGCGGTGAAGAACCCGGACGTCTCGGCGGCGATGGGCACGGACAAGGTCCGCAGCGCCGAGTCGACGGGCGCGGAGGTGCTGTGCGCGGCCGACAACTCCTGTCTGATGCACATCGGCGGCACCCTGGCCCGGCTCGGGTCCTCGATGCGGCCGGTGCACCTTGCGGAGATCCTGGCGAGCACGGGGGAGGAGGCGGCCGTATGAGCGGGACGTACCTCGGGATGCCGGCGTTCCCGGTCGCGGCCCGGCGGGCCGTCGGCGACGCGACCCTGCGGGGCAATCTGCGGCACGCCACGCACACCATCCGCGCCAAGCGCGCCAAGGCAGTCGCCGAGGTGTCCGACTGGGCGGAGCTGCGGGAGGCGGGCAAGCGGATCAAGGACCACACGCTCCGCCACCTCGACCGGTATCTCGTGCGGTTGGAGGAGTCGGTCACGGCGGCGGGCGGTGTCGTCCACTGGGCGGCGGACGCCGACGAGGCCAACGAGATCGTGACCCGGCTGGTCAGGATGACCGGCGAGTCCGAAGTCGTGAAGGTCAAGTCGATGGCCACGCAGGAGATCGGGCTGAACGAGGCGCTGGAGGCGGCGGGCATCCGGGCCTACGAGACGGATCTCGCCGAACTGATCGTGCAGCTGGGCAGGGACAGGCCCTCCCACATCCTGGTCCCCGCCATCCACCGCAACCGGGGCGAGATCCGGGACATCTTCCGCGACGAGATGGGCGAGTGGGGCCGGCCCGCCCCGGACGGGCTCACCGACAGCCCGGCCGAACTCGCCGAGGCGGCCAGGCTGCACCTGAGGGAGAAGTTCCTGCGCGCCAAGGTCGGCATCTCGGGCGCCAACTTCATGGTCGCCGAGACCGGCACCATGGTGGTCGTGGAGTCCGAGGGCAACGGGCGGATGTGCCTCACCCTGCCCGAGACGCTGATCTCGGTCGTCGGCATCGAGAAGGTCGTCCCGACCTTCCGGGACCTGGAGGTGTTCCTGCAGACCCTGCCCCGCTCCTCCACCGCCGAGCGCATGAACCCGTACACCTCGACCTGGACCGGGACGACGGACGGCGACGGGCCGAGCGCCTTCCATCTGGTGCTGCTCGACAACGGCCGCACCGACACCCTCGCCGACGAGGTCGGCCGCCAGGCCCTGCGCTGCATCCGCTGCTCGGCGTGTCTGAACGTCTGCCCGGTGTACGAGCGGGCCGGCGGCCACGCCTACGGCTCGGTGTACCCGGGGCCGATCGGAGCCATCCTCAGCCCTCAACTGCGGGGCACGGGCAGCGAGATCGACGCCTCCCTGCCGTACGCGTCGAGTCTGTGCGGGGCCTGCTACGAGGTGTGCCCGGTGGCGATCGACATCCCCGAGGTCCTGGTGCATCTGCGCGAGCGGGTCGTGCAGGGCGGTCCGGTCACCCGGGACGGCAACAAGGTCGTCGTCAGGCCAGCCAAGGGGCATGCCGCCGAGCGGGCCGCGATGCGGGCGGCGCGCTGGGCGTTCGCCCGTCCCGGTGCCCTGCGTTCCGGGCAGCGGCTCGCCTCGCGCACCCGGCGCTTCCATCCGCGCTCGCTGCCGGGTCCCGGCCGGGCGTGGAGCGCGACCCGGGACCTTCCGGCGGTGCCGGCCGAGCCGTTCCGGGACTGGTGGCAGCGTACGCACGGCGGGAACCGCGACAAGGGGGCCGGCGAGTGAGCGGCAGGGAACGGGTGCTGGGCCGGGTGCGGCGCGCGCTGGCCGATGCGCGGGGCGAGGACGGGCCGGTCGAACGGGCGTATCTGCGCGAGCACGGCCGGCGGAGCGCCGCCGAGACGGTCGCGCTGCTGGCGGAGAACCTCGCGGACTACCGGGCGGTCGTCCACCGGTGCGCTCAGGCCGAACTGCCTACGCTGATCGGCCGATTGCTGACCGAGCGAGCGGCCGGGTCGGTGCTCGTGCCGCCCGGCCTGGATCAGTCGTGGCTGGCCGGGTCGGACATCGTGCGGGTCGCCGACCGCGCCGGGAGCACCCCGCACGAGCTGGATCGGGTGGACAGCGTGGTGACCGGCTGTGCGGTGGCCGTGGCGGAGACGGGAACCATCGTGCTGGACGGTTCGCCGGACCAGGGGCGCCGCCGGATCACCCTCGTCCCCGACCACCACATCTGTGTGGTGCGGGTGCCCGGCCAGGTGGTGTCCTGCGTGCCGCAGGCTCTCGAACGCCTGGATCCGGCCCGCCCGTTGACGTGGATCTCCGGTCCGTCGGCCACCAGCGACATCGAGCTGGACCGGGTGGAGGGGGTGCACGGCCCGCGCACCCTAGAGGTGGTGCTCGTCGACTGACCGCGCTCAGAGGTCGCGCGGCTCCAGGGGCTGGACGGCGGGTCCCTGCAGGACGTGCCCGTCGGGGGCGAACCGGGAGCCGTGGCAGGGGCACTCCCAGGCCCGTTCGGTCCGGTTGAAGGAGACCAGGCAGCCCAGGTGGGTGCAGCGCGCGGACACGGCGTGGAGGGCGCCGTCGTCGTCACGGTGCACGGCACGGCGCTCCCCGCCGACGCGGACGACGGCCCCGTCGCCGGGAGTGATCCGGTCCACCGACGACGGTCCGCCGGACGAGGGGAGCCGGTCCCCGACGAAGTGGCGGGCCGCGTCCGCCTGTTGCTTGAGGAAGGCGGTGCCCTCGCGGACGACGGAGGCGATCCGGCGCGGGTCGTACAGCTCGCCCCACGGGCAGGCGCGGCCGGTGATCAGGTCGCACAGCAGCCGGCCCGCCATGATGCCGGTGGCCAGGCCCCAGCCGCCGAAGCCGGTGGCGACGTAGACGCCCCGGGCGCCGGGGTGCAGGGGGCCGACGAGCGGCACGGAGTCGGTGGGGTCGTTGTCCTGGGTGGCCCAGCGGTGAGTGAAGGACAGCGGGCCGAACCGGTCCGTCGCCCAGGCGGCGAGCCGGTCGAAGCGCTCCGCCACGTCCTCTCCGGTTCCGGGGGTGAAGTGCTCACCGGTGACGATGAGCAGGCGGCCGCCGTCCGGGAGGGGCGCGGTGCGCAGCGAGCGGGTGTTCTGCTCGGGGGTGATGTACATGCCGCGGGGGGCGGCGGCCGGGTCGACGGGGGCGGCCACCACGAGTTCGCGGCGCGGGGAGAGCCGGGTGAACAGCAGCGCGCGGTCGAAGACGGGGTAGTGGGTGGCGACGACCACGTTCCGGGCGCGTACCTCGGTGCCGCCCGTGCCCGACGCGGTGGTCAGCACGCAGGGGTCGCCCTCGCTGAGGGCGGTGACCCGGGTGTGCTCGTGGATCGCGCCGCCGAGCCGGCGGATGTCGTCGGCGAGGGCGAGCAGGTACTTCACGGGGTGGAACTGGGCCTGTCCGGTGACGCGGACCGCGCCCGCGACGGGGAACGGCAGCTCGGTGTCGGTGACGAACTCGGCCGGCAGGCCGGCCTCTTCGGCGGCCGCCGCCTCCGCCCTCAGCTCGGGGATCCGGCCGGGGTCCTCGGCGTAGGTCCAGGCGGCGGTTTCCTCCCACTCGCAGTCCACGCCCAGCTCGGTGGCGGTTCCGGCGGCGTGGCGGATGGCGTCCGTCTGGGAGCGGGCGTAGAGCCGGGCGGCGTCGGGGCCGCGGGTGCGGCGCAGCCGGTCGTAGATCAGGGTGTGCTGGGCGCTCAGTTTGGCGGTGGTGTGCCCGGTGACGCCGGACGCGAGGCGGCCGGCCTCCAGGACGGCGACGGACCGGCCGCGCCGGGCCAGCTCCCACGCGGTGCTGATGCCGGCGACGCCCCCGCCGACGACGGCGACGTCCACGTCGAGGGGGCCCTCGGGGGGCGGCGCGGGGTCGGTCGGCGGCGCCGTCCGCAGCCAGTGGGAGCCGTACAGGTGGTCCGGTGCGCGCATGCGGTCCGGGTGCCCAGGCCGGTGCGGGTCACACGGGGCGCGGCCCGGCCCCGCCGGTGCGGCGGGGCCGGGAGCGGGGCTCGATCGCCCGGGCCTGATGTGTCACGGGCTGGGCGGTGTGTCCCGCCGCGGGTCTGTCCCCGGTCACCGGTTGGGCCGGGCGACGCTGATGTCCCCGAGGGCGGATTCCGGGTCGCGTTCCATGGCCAGGTCGCCGAGGGAGACGATGCCGACCGGCCGTCCGTCCTCGACGACCGGGATCCGGCGCACGGCGTGCTCGCGCATCAGGCCAACGGCCTGGTCGACGTCCTGGTCGGGGGTGATGGTGACGAGGTCGTCGCTGCAGGTGCGGACCACGGTCGTGTCGTCGGGGTCCCAGCCCTCGGCGAGGGCGCGCACCACGAGGTCGCGGTCGCTGACCACGCCGCGCAGCTCGTCCTGGTCGGTGACCAGGACGGCGCCGATGTTCTCGTCCCGCATCAGACGGGCCACGTCGGTCACCGAGGTCTGCGGTTCCACGGTCACCGGCGTCGCGGTCATGATGTCCCGTACGTGCTGGGTCACTGCGTGCCTCCTTGCCGTCCGGCGGTGGCCGTCACCGCCGTTCGGCGGCCGGGTACCCGGTGTCCCCGTCGTACTCGTGGCGGGCCCGCTCCACCTTGGGCAGGTTCTCCTCGGCCCAGGTGGCGAGGTGGGCGAAGAGCGGGGCGAGGCTGAGGCCGAGTGCGCTGATCTCGTACTCGACGCGGGGCGGGACCTCCGGGTGGTAGGTGCGCACCACCAGGCCGTCCCGCTCCAGCTGCCGAAGGCGCTGGGTGAGCACTTTGGGCGTGATGGCGGGGATCCGCCGCTGCAGTTCGACGAAGCGCTGCCGGCCGTGCGTGTGGAGCGTCCACAGCACGGGGGTGGTCCAGCGGCTGAAGACGATGTCCACCACGGGCGAGACGGGGCAGGCCAGTTGGGGGTCGGCGGCGGGTGCGGCGGGCTTCGCTCGGGCGGTCGGCATGGGCTGCGCATCCCCTCTGGAAAGTCACTTTCCTCTAGGTACCTACTATACCGACGCTGTTAGCGTCCTCGACGAACACACCGATTCTTTGCGGGGAGTTACTCATGATCGTGGTGACGGGGGCGACGGGGAACGTCGGCCGTGAGCTGGTGCGGGTCCTCTCGGCGGCGGGTGAGCGGGTGATCGCCACCTCGCGGGGCGTCTCGGAGCGGGACGTGCCGAAGGGGGTTCGGGCCGTACGGGCCGACCTGACGGACGCCGGGAGCCTGCGACCGGCGCTCGACGGCGCCCGGGCCCTGTTCCTGCAGAACGGCGGGGCGAGCGCCCCTCTCATCAGCCCGCGGGACATCCTCGACGCGGCGAAGGCCGGCGGGGTCGAGCGGGTGGTGCTGCTGTCGTCGCAGGGCGTGGTGACCCGCCCGGAGTCGGCGTCGCACGGCCGGCTGGCCCGGGGCATCGAGGACACGGTGCGGGACTCGGGCCTGGACTGGACGCTCCTGCGGCCGGGGGGCTTCCACTCCAACGCCTTCGCCTGGGCGGAGCCGGTGCGCGCGCACCGTACGGTCTCGGCGCCCTTCGGGGACGTGGGCCTGCCCACCGTCGACCCGGCGGACATCGCCGAGGTGGGCGCCGCGGCGCTGCGCGAGGACGGCCACACCGGCCGGATCTACGAACTGACCGGCCCGGCGGCGACCACTCCGAGGCAGCGGGTCCGGGCCCTGGCCGACGCGATCGGCGAGCCGGTCCGGTTCGTCGAGCAGACCCGCAAGGAGGCGCGGGAGCAGATGCTCGCCTTCCTGCCCGAGCCGGTGGCCGACACCACCCTCGACATCCTGGGCGATCCGACACCGCGGGAGCGGCGGATCAGCCCCGACGTCGAACGGGTCCTGGGCCGGGCGCCCCGGGACTTCGCGCAGTGGGCGCGGCGGAACGCGGCCGCGTTCCGCTGACGGCCCCGCGCCCGGCGCAGGGGCGTGACAGAAGAGCTGAACAAGCGCTTAGATAGTGACCCGGTCGCCCTGCCGGGCGGCCGGTCGCCGTCGTGCCCTCACCCTCGGGAGGCCCCGTTGTTCACGTCCGTCGACGACGTCCGCGCACGCCTCGCCGCGACCGGTTATCTGGCTTCCCCCGGGGTCGCCACGACCGTGTTCCTCGCCGACCGGCTGGGCAAGCCGCTGCTGGTGGAGGGCCCGGCCGGCGTCGGGAAGACCGAACTCGCCAAGGCGGTCGCCCAGGTGGCGGGCGCCCGGCTGATCCGGCTGCAGTGTTACGAGGGGGTCGACGAGTCCCGCGCGCTGTACGAGTGGAACCACGCCAAGCAGTTGCTGCGGATCAGCGCGGGGCGGGACCAGAGCTGGGACGAGACCCGCACGGACATCTTCACCGAGGAGTTCCTGCTGCCCCGCCCGCTCCTGACGGCCATCCGCGGGGACGATCCCAAGGTGCTGCTGATCGACGAGACCGACAAGGCGGACGTCGAGATGGAGGGCCTGCTGCTGGAGATCCTCAGCGATTTCCAGGTCACCGTGCCCGAACTGGGCACCGTCACCGCTGCCCGCCGTCCCTTCGTGGTGCTCACGTCCAACGCCGGCCGTGAGCTGTCGGAGGCCCTGCGCCGCCGCTGCCTCTTCCTGCACATCGGCTTCCCGGACGAGGAACTGGAGCGCAGGATCGTCCGGTTGAAGGTGCCCGGCATCGACGCCGCGCTGGCCGCGTCCGTGGTGCGGGTGGTCGGCGCGCTTCGGGCGATGGACCTGAGGAAGCTGCCCTCGGTCGCCGAGACCGTCGACTGGGCGCGCACCCTGCTGGCGCTGGGCGCCGACACCCTCGACGAGGGTGTCGTCCGGGACAGCCTGGGCGTCCTCCTCAAGCACCAGGAGGACGTCCTCAAGGCCGCCGCCAAGCTGGATCTGGACGCGCTGTGACCGACGCGGCGGACCACGCGCGGGATCCGGGCCCGTCGGGGGACACCACGGCGCGGCTGACCGGCTTCGTCGCCGCGCTGCGCGCCCACGGCCTGCGGATCGGCACCGCCGAGACCGTCGACGCGGCGCGAGCGGCGGCCGAGCTGGGGTTCGACGACCGCACGCTGCTGCGCGAGGGGCTGGCCGCCACGCTGCTGCACACGCTCGGCGGGCGGCAGTTGTTCGACGCGGTCTTCGACCTGTACTTCCCGACCGCGGTCGGCGGGCCGGCCGGGCAGTCGGCCGGCCGGGACGACCTGCGTGACCGCCTCGCCGCGGCCCTCGCCGCGGACGACACCGCGCTGCTGCGCCGGCTGGCCGTCGAGGCGGTCGACGGTTTCGGCGGCTACGGCGGTTCGCCGGGCGGGGACGGCTGGTCGTCCCACCAGACCCTGGAGCGGCTGCGCCCGCAGACGTTGCTGGCGCGGGTGCGCGACGACGTCCGTGCCCACGGCGGTGCTCCGGGGTTCGCGGACCGGGTGCTGGAGGACGAGATCCGGCGGCGCGTCGAGGCCTTCCGAACGCTGGTGGCGGCCGAGGCGCGGCGCCGGGTCGCCGAGCGGCGGGGCCGGGAGGAGATCGCCCGGCGAGCCGTCGCGCCGACCGCCGACCGGGTCGACTTCCTCTACGCGGGCCGCGACCGGCTGGCCGAACTGCGCCGGACCGTGCAGCCGTTGGCGCGCAAGCTGGCCACCCGGCTGACCGCACGCCGGCGCCGGGCCGCCCGCGGCAGCATCGATCTGCGCCGCACCCTGCGCGGTTCGCTGTCGACCGGCGGAGTGCCGGTCCGGCCGGTGCTGCGCAGGCGCAGGCCCGCGCGGCCCGAGCTGGTGCTGCTGTGCGACGTCTCGGGCTCGGTCTCGGGCTTCTCCGACTTCACGATGCTGCTGGTGCAGGCGCTGCACGACCAGTTCGCCAAGGTCCGCGTGTTCGCCTTCGTCAACCGGGTCGACGAGGTGACCGGCCTGCTGCGGCGCGGCACGGCGGACCCGGCGGGCCTCAGCGGCCGGATCCACGCCGAGGCGGCCGTCGCCTCCTGGCATGGCAGCAGCGACTACGGCATGGCGTTCGGCGAGTTCGCCGAGCGCCACATCACGGCGCTGACCTCCCGTACGACGGTGTTCGTCCTCGGCGACGCCCGCACCAACCACGCCGACCCGAACCTGCCGGCTGTGCGGGAGATCGCCCGGCGGGCCCGCCGGGTCCACTGGCTCAACCCGGAGCCCCGCGCCCAGTGGGGCACCGGCGACTCCGTCGCGCCGGAGTACGCGGAAGTCGTCGCCATGCACGAGTGCCGCAACGCCCGCCGGCTCGGCGAGATCGTGAGCCGTCTGCTGCCGGTCTGACGCCGGGCACTGCGGGGAGCCGAACCCTGGGGAACCTCCCCGACACCGTTACCGTCGGCCGGGCCGCTCGCCTACGCTCCGTGGAGAGCGAGGCCGCCCCGGGCGCTGCGGCATCTGGAGACCGATCACGCGCGGGGGAAGCTCGTCGTCACCGTGTGAGCGCGCACCGCCCGTTCAGCCGTCCGTGGCCTTCGCGTACTCCTTCGCCATGGTCCCCGCGAAGTCGTGCACGACGACCTGCTCGTCGCCCACGACCCAGGCGTCGTGCCCGGGCGGGCACACGAAGACGTCACCGGGGCCGACCTCGCTCTCCGCGCCGTCGTCCATGCGGATGCGCATCCGGCCCTGGACCATGTAGCCGTTGTGGTGGACCTGGCAACTGGCCGTGCCGGCGATCGGTCCGACCGACTCCGACCAGCGCCAGCCCGGTTCGAAGGTCGCCACGGCGAAGTCCAGACCGGTGAGGTGGACGGCCTCCAGATGGCCGCGGGGGAAGTCCCGCCGCTCGTCGGGCTTGTCGAGCGTCTTCACTTCCAGCATGACGCTCCTCCTTCCGGCCGGTGCCGCGCACCGAGGGTGCCTCTTACCCCCTCATCGTGCGTCCGTCCACCCGGGGCCGCCATTCGGCGGGGCGGTCAGCGTCCGCGCAGGTCGGCGAAGCGTTCGGCGTCGACGTTCCCGCCGGACAGGATCAGCCCGGTCCGGGGCGGAAGCGGACCGGCCCGCCCGGTGAGGACGGCGGCGAGCGGCGTGGCGCCGCTCGGCTCCAGGACGATCTTCAGCCGCTCGAAGGCGAACCGCATGGCGTCCCGGATCTCGTCGTCGCTCACCAGCACGACGGCGTCGACGAGCCGCCGGTTGACCGAGAAGGTCAGCTCGCCGGGGGTGGCAAGGGCCTGGCCGTCGGCGATGGTGCGCGGGACGTCGACGGCGACGCGCCGGCCGGCCTCCAGGGACCGCTTGGTGTCGTCGCCGGCCTCGGGCTCGACCCCGATGATCCGGGTGTCCGGCCGCAGGCCCTTCGCGGCGGTGGCGCTGCCGGCGATCAGTCCGCCGCCGCCGACGGGTACCACCAGCGCGTCCAGCTCACCGGCCTCGTCGAGGAGTTCGAGGGCGCAGGTGCCCTGCCCGGCCATGACGTGCGGGTGTTCGTACGGCGGGATCAGGGCGAGGCCGCGTTCGGCGGCGAGGGCCTCGCCGATGGCGACGCGGTCCTCGGTGTAGCGGTCGTAGGTGACGATCTCGGCGCCGTAGCCTGCGGTCGCCGCGCGCTTGGCGGGCGGGGCGTCCTCGGGCATGACGATCACGGCGGTGCTGCCGAGTTCCCGGGCGGCCAGCGCGACAGCCTGGGCGTGGTTGCCGGAGGAGTAGGCGGCGATGCCCCGGGCGAGTTGCCCGGGGGTGAGGCGGGAGGCCGCGTTGTAGGCGCCGCGGAACTTGAAGGCGCCCGCCCGCTGGAAGTTCTCGCACTTGAGGAAGAGCTCGGCGCCGGCCCGTGCGTCGAGGGTGCGTGAGCGCAGTACGGGTGTGCGGTGGGCGACGCCTTCGAGCCGCCCGGCCGCGTCGCGGATGTCGGCGAGAGTGATCGGCGGGGTGGTCACGGGAGGGCTCCCTCGGTGTCGTCGGCGGCGGCCGCTCTGGCCTGGGCGAGATAGTGGTAGGCGGAGGCGCGGGAGATGCCGAGGCGGGCGGCGACCTGTTCCACCGAGCGGCGCACGGCGAAGACGCCGTGCGTGTCGAGACCGCGGAACAGGGCGATCCGCTCTGCGCGGTCCAGGGCGGTCCAGGCCCGGTCGTGCGGCGAGAGGTGCCGGTCGAGCAGGGCGTCGACGACCGAGTCGATGTCGTCGCCGAAGGTCGTCTCGGGCGCGTCGGCGGCCCGGTCGGCGGCGCCGGCCAGCGAGCCGAGGAGGGAGCGGGCCCGGTCCAGGGCGGTGACGTCGACATTGACGCACAGGGCTCCGAAGACGGTGCCGGAGGAGTCGCGCAACACCATGGTCGATGCCTTGACCAGGTCTCCGCGGGGGGTGCGGGTGAGGTAGTTGAGCTCGTCGGCGGCCGTGTCGCCGCGGGCGAGGACCCGCATCCCGATCTCGCTCATCGCACCGCCGACCGCGCGCCCGGTCACCGATCCGGCGACGGCGACGACGGACGCCTCCGGCCGCCGGTAGTCGTGGAGCACGACTTCGCACAGTGGTCCGAACGTCGCGGCGATCCCTTCGACGACCGGCCGTACAGCGGCGAGGATCGCGTCACGCTCGGCTTCCCGCGCCATGCGCTCCCCCTTTCCGACCCACGGGGCTGCCCGTTCACACCCACTGGACTTTCTGTCTGATGATCGGACTGTACGTCCAGCAGGCGTGCACGGCAAGGGGCGACCGAACTGGCGACCGAGGGAAGTCTCCTCCGCGCGTGCCGTTCCGGACGCCGTCGCGCAGGGACGGGTGGATCAAGAGCTGATACGACCAATTGCCGCTTGCCTACGATGTATTGTCGGTCGCGCCGGTCCACGGCGCGGTGCGGATCTGGGGGAAACAGATGCAACCTGGCGAACAGCTGTCCACGTCGATCGATGCCACGGTCCCCACGGCCGCGCGCATGTACGACCACTACTTGGGCGGCAAGGACAACTACGCGGCCGACCGGGCCGCCTGCGAGGAGCTGGACAAGGTCGTCCCCAGCACCCGCGCCCTGGCGCTGAACAACCGGCGCTTCCTGCAGCGGGTGGTGCGCACGCTCACCCAGGAGTACGGCATCCGGCAGTTCCTCGACCACGGCTCCGGCCTGCCCACCCAGGACAACGTCCACCAGGTGGCACAGCGGATCGACCCGAGCGCCCACGTCGTCTACGTCGACAACGACCCGATGGTGCTCGTGCACGGCCGTGCCCTGCTGGAGCAGGACGAGCGGACCACTGTGATCCACGCCGACCTGCGGGACACCGAGGCCGTCTTCGAGCACGAGGAGACCCGTCGGCTGATCGACTTCGACCAGCCGGTGGCGGTGCTGTTCAACTCGGTCTTCCACTGCATCCCGGACAGCGACACCGACGGCCCCCGGGCCGTGATCCGCCGGGTCACCGAGCGCCTCGCACCGGGCAGCTACCTGCTGATGTGCCAGCTGGTCAGCGACGACCCGAAGGTGCGGGAGTTCGTCACGGACTTCATGGACAAGGCGACCCAGGGCCACTGGGGCCGGGTGCGCGAGGAGAAGGACGTCGCCGAGTGGTTCACCGGCATGGACGTCCTGGAGCCGGGGCTGGTGGAGGTGTCCACCTGGCGCCCGGACACGGAGGTGGCGCCCCGTCAGGCCACACAGGAATGGATCGAGTTCGGCGGTGTGGGCCGGCTCAGGTAGCCGGCCCCGGTCGGCGTGTGGGCCGGCGCAGGTAGCCGGCCCCCGGTCACGGGAGCGGGTAGCGCCGGTCCCGGGTCTCCTCGATGAGCGCCAGCGACTCACGGGGGTCGAGCGCCTCGTCGGCCAGCCGGTCCAGGGTGACCCGGTACTCCTCCGTCTCGTCCCGGTCCTCCAGGAACGTGGCGCTCCTGATCTGTTCCAGATACACCACGTCGGGCAGATCGGAGCCGCCGAAGCGCAGATAGGTGAGCGGGAAGCCCGGCGCCGAGGCGTGGGTGACGTCCAGCGGCACGACCTGCACGGTCACTTGCGCGCTGCGCGCCTTCGCCAGCAGATGGTCGAGCTGCTCCCGCATCACCTCCGGTCCGCCGAGGACCCGCAGCAGCACGGACTCGTCGACGACCGCCCACAGTTGCGGTGCGTCCTCGCGCTCCAGCAGCCGGCTGCGGCGCGTGCGCAGTTCCACCCGCCGCTCCACCTCGCGCGCGGGCGCGCTGGGCAGCCCGCGCTTGACGACCGCACGGGTGTAGGCGGGCGTCTGCAACAGGCCCGGCACGTACTGGGTCTCGTAGGTGCGGATCGCGGTCGCCGCCTCCTGCAGTCCGACCAGCCGGTCGAACCACTCGGGCATCAGCCGCTTGTCGTACCGCTGCCACCAGCCGGGCTCGCCGGCCCTGCGCAGCAACCGCAGGAGCACCGACGCCTCGTACTCGTCGGTGCCGTACAGATCCAGCAGCGCCCGCACATCGGCCTCGACCGGGGGCTTGCGGCCTTTTCCGGCCTCGATGCGCGAGAGTTTGGCCGGGCTGAACCCGAGGGCACGCGCCGCCTGGTCCTGAGCCAGGCCGGCATCCTCGCGGATGCCCGCCAACTGCACGCCGACCAGCATCTTCAACAGCGTCGGGGCGGGCTCCGCACGGTCCAGATAAGGTTCGAGGCGGGTGACGCGAGGTGACTCGGCGGACATCCTGACTCCCCATGAACCGGCTGACGGCGACACCTCATTGTGGCACCGGTCCGCCGAAAGCACCGCACCGGACGTTGCCTGACTGCGAGTCAACTACGGACTCACACCAGGTGGTCGAACTCCCCGCCCTTCGCACCGGCCAGGAACGCGGCCAGTTCGGCCGGGGTGTAGACCAGGGCCGGGCCCTCGGGGTCGCGCGAGTTGCGCAGCGCGACGTCTCCCCCGGTCAGCAGGGCGATCTCGACGCAGTTGCCCTCGGCGTTGCTGTGACTGCTCTTCGTCCAGCGAACCCCCAGGGAACTCGCCGGCACTCCGTTGCGCACTGACGGCATCGCACTCTCCTCACTCGTGGCGCAATTTCTCGTGAAATTGCACGAGGCCATCGACTCCGTGGATAATAGCGGTGCCGTCAACCGCCTTTCGGCGCCCCGTCCTGACGTCGCCTCAGGGAGATGCCGTGTCATCACCTGCGCAGTTCCGGAGCCAGGAGTCCGCAGAGGACTCGCCGAGAACAGCCACGCTGCACATCACGGGCACCCGCGAGGGGTTCGCCGAAGCTCGTGACTTCACCCACCGCACCCTGGACCGCTGGGAGCTCGGCCGGTGCGCCGAGGACGCGGTCACCGTGGTCACGGAGCTGGCCGCCAACGCCGTGCTGCACGCCCTGCCTGACGTCACGCCGGGCGTCGCCGACGTGCGGCTGCGGCTCAGCCTGCGCAGCTCCCACCTGGTGTGCGCGGTCACCGACCAGAGCGACACGCCGCCCGTGTACCCGTACCCGGAGGAGTCGCTGCTGGAGCACGGGCGGGGGCTGCACATCGTCGAGGCGCTGTCGGAGCACTGGGGCTGGACCCGGCGCTCCCCGCTGGGCAAGACCGTCTGGGCCATGCTGCCGACCCGGCCCCGGCCGGCATGAGCGGCCGACCGGGGGCCCTCGCCGGGCTCGCACTGGTGCCCTGGCCCGAGATCAAGGACTCCACCGGCTCGGCCGCCGGGATCCCGTACCTGCTGGCCGACGTGGCCCGGGGCGACGAGGCCGCCGCCACCGGCGCGCTCGACCAGCTGCGGGCGCGCATCTGCCAGTACGGCTTCGTGGTGGACCAGGCGACCGCCGCGACGGTGCCCTTCCTGTGGGAGCTGGTCCAGCTGCCACAGGTTCCCTGCCGGGCGCGGATACTGCGTCTGCTCAAGGACATCGCCGACGCCCGCCAGTGGGAGACGACCGCTGCGAGCTATCCCAAGCTGCTGCGCCACCGCGACAACTACGTCGAGTGGGAGCGGGCGGCCCGCCGGGCGGTGCGCGCCCAGCGCGGCGTGCTCGACCGGCTGCCCGCCGAACCGGACCCCGACATCGCCCGCGCGCGAGCGGAACTCGCGGCGACCATCGGCGGCTGACGCCGAGGCGCCCGACCTCGCGATCCCCGACCTCGCGGTTCATGGCCCTGTGGTTCATGGCCCCGCGGTTCATGGCCCCGTGGTTCCGGGCTCCCCTGCGCCTGGCGTTCCGGGGCCCCGCCTTCTTGGAGTGCCGGTCCGCGGCGTTGGCCAGATCCACCCGGTGCACAGGCGTCGGTCACCTCAACTCCCTTGGCAACTGCCGGAGTTCACCTAGGGTGGTCCCGCGTTGATCATCAGAACTCATGGGAGGTCTTGCCGTGACGGACTCCACCGCTCCGGACGCCGCCGTTCCGGGAGGACGTGCCCGGATCGACACGTCCAAGCCTCACTCCGCGAGGTTCTGGAACTACTTCGTCGGCGGCAAGGACAACTACGAGGTCGACCGGGAGATCGGCGACCAGATCAAGGAGATCTTCCCCGGTCTGGTCGACGTCGCGGTGACCAGCCGGGACTTCCTCGGGCGGGTCGTACGCCATCTGGCAGGCGAGGCGGGCATCCGCCAGTTCCTGGACATCGGCACCGGCCTGCCGACCGCCGACAACACCCATGAGGTCGCCCAACGCGTCGCCCCGGACGCCCGGATCGTCTACGTCGACAACGACCCGGTGGTGCTGGCGCACGCCCACGCCTTGCTCACCAGCACCCGCGAGGGCCGGACCGCCTACCTCGACCAGAACCTCTACGATCCCGAGGGCATCCTGAAGGCCGCCGCCGGGACGCTGGACCTCTCCCAGCCGGTCGCCCTGATGATCCTCAACACCCTCGGCCACGTCGCCGAGTACGAGCAGGCACGGGACCTGGTCGGACGCCTGCTGGCGGGTCTGCCGTCAGGCAGTTACCTGGTCATCAGCGACGGCACCGCCACCAGCGAGGGCATCATCGCCGCCTCGGACGCCTACAACGCGAGCGGCGCGGTGCCGTACTACGTGCGCGGTGTCGAGGAGATCGCCGGGTTCTTCGAGGGGCTGGAGCTGGTGGAGCCGGGCGTGGTCCAGGTGACCGCGTGGCGCCCGGACCCCGCGGATTCGGCCAATCCCGGCCTCACCGTCGACGCGTACGGCGCCGTGGGCCGCAAGGCGTGACCGGGACGTGACCCGCCGCGCTGCCGGGCGCGGCGGGTCACGCCCGTCTCGGTCCGTCGCGTCAGGCCGACGAGCAGCTACTCGGCTTCCCCTGGTCACGGGCTCGTCGGCCGGGCCGGCTACCCGGAACCATCGGGCAGGGCTCGCCGGCCCGCGGTCCTGCTACCCGTCAGCCGGGCCAGGTGCCCGTCAGCCGCCGGGTGGCGGCGGCGCCGGC
The DNA here is from genome assembly GCF_057707805.1 of Streptomyces sp. bgisy159. Lineage (NCBI taxonomy): Bacteria > Bacillati > Actinomycetota > Actinomycetes > Kitasatosporales > Streptomycetaceae > Streptomyces > Streptomyces sp. bgisy159. The sequence continues at coordinate 42,951 of NZ_JBYIQX010000045.1, forward strand.
GCCGTCCACGGCCGCCTTGGTCACGGCGAAGATCGCACCCTGGACGGTGGCCGCCAGCAGGACCTCCCGCCAGGTGCGTTCCTCGTCGGTCGCGTCCGGGGCGTCCTCGTCGTGCCCCAGTACCTTCCAGGTCTGTTTGAAGGCCGCACCGGCCATCGCCCCGCTGGCGGCCCCCGCGGCCAGCCCGACGGGCTTGTAGGCGATCTTGCTCGCTCTCATCGGTGGTTCCCCTTGTGATGGCGGACTGCCAGGACGACGGCACCGCCCGCGGCCGTCCCCGCGAGCAGGGCGGTACGACGGCGCCGCATGGCCGACCGTGCCCGGTGCCCGCCCCGGGCGCGCACCGGCCCGGGCGTCGTACCCCGCTCGACGTGGCCGGAGCCGGAACCGGCGGCGGAGTCCCGGGCGCGCTCGGCCGGGTGGTGGACCGCTTCCGGCAGCTTCTGCCGCATCCGGTCGGCCGTGTGGTGGACGGACTCCGGCACCTTCCGGCGTACCCGGTCGGTCCCGTGCTGGACGGCTGCGGGCACCTTCCCGCGAACCCGGGCGGCGCGGGCACGGGCGCGCGCGGCGATGCGGTCGGCGGCATCACCGGCACGCGCCTTGGCGGCACCGGCCTTCTCCTGGGCGCGGGCCTTGACATCGGCCCGGGCGGCGAGTTCTTCCACGGTCCTGCCGAGGTCCTCGCGGGTCCGCTCGATCTGATCGCGCAGTTCCTCGGCGCTGGGCTTACGGGCAGGCGTCCCCTCGCTGCTCATCGATGTGCCCTTTCCTTGATCTCCGCAAGGTCAGCCTTGACGGTGTCGATGGTCTGTTCGGGCGTGGGCGGGTTGGCCCGGCGGACCTGCGACCTGCCCACGACGGCCAGCACGGCGGCGATCAGGAGCAGACCGCCGGCCGTGATCAGCCCCGCGGCCCACACCGGAAGCGGCAGGGACAGGGCGGCGATCGCGGCGGCCACCAGCGCCTGGAGTGCCAGGAAAGCGACCAGGCCGGCGCCACCGAACATGCCGCCGCCCAGCCCGAAGCGCTTGCTCTTCTGCGTCATCTCGGTCTGCGCCAGCCGCATCTCGGCCCGGACCAGTTCGGTCATCTGCCGGGAGGCCTGCTGCACCAGCTCGCCCACCGAGGCGTCGGCTGGAACGCTGTGCCGCGGTTGCGTGACGGTCATGTCGATTCTTCCTCTCCGGAGCAGGGCTGGTCGGCCGAGTACCCGGCAGGCGATGACTCTCACCAGAGACAGGTACCTTGACATAGGTATCCGCGGATACTTACCTTGGCGGACATGTCCCGACCCAGCGCACCCGGACCGGACGTCGACGAGGTGGCCGCCGGCCTCGTGGCATGGCTGCCCGCGCTGCACCGCGCCCTGGACCGTCGGGTCGGCCGGGACTGCCCGGCCGCGAAGCTGCCCGAGGCCCAGCTGGCGCTGTTGCGGCACGTCGAGGCACAGGCCGGGGTGACCGTGCGCCAGGCCGCCGACGCCCTGCTGATGAAGCCGAACAACGTCAGCGCGCTGGTCACCCAGCTCACCGGACAGGGACTGCTGGAACGACGGGGGGACCCCGCCGACAAGCGGATCGCGCACCTGCACCTCACCTCCGCCGCACGGCGACGGCTCGACGAGGCCGGACAGCTGGCGGGCACCCACCTCGGGCACGTCCTGCGCGCTCTGCCCGACCGTGAGCTGGACGCCCTCGGCGCCGCTCTGGGCGCGCTGCGCACCCTCACCGAGCAGCTGCGCCTCGACGCCCCCTGACAGGCGCGCCGGTTCCGCGGACACGTCGGGCCGGCACGCCCGGCAAGGGCTACGTCCCGAACGTCGGTCCCATGGCGCCGCCGCGGTCCCCGCCGCCGGTGCCCGCGCGAACGCCCCCGGCCGACGGGCGCCGGCGTACGGCGGCCCGGGTCAGTGCCGGGCGAACTGCACGCCGGTGCGCTGGACGACGTCCGGCCGCAGCGCCATACCGTCGATCACCAGCCGCTCCCCGTAGATGTCGGTGAGCCGGAGGGAGCCGCCGCAGCCCGCACCCTGCTCGGAGAGGAAGTAGTTGTACCCGGTGCGTGGCAGGGCCCGCCAGCCGGCGCCGGCGCGCACCTCCAGCCGGGCCAGCGGATTACGGTGGCCGAGCGCCTGGATGCCGCACCAGTACCGGCTGGAGCCGGTCTTGTAGCGGATCGAGAGCGGCTCGGAGGTGCTCGGGCTCAGCAGACTCCAGGTGACCGCGATCCGGCCGGTGACGGGATCGGCGAGCTTCGCGAACGCCTGTCGGCTGAGGTCCAGTTGGCCGGGCGCGCAGGGCAGCGGGCACTCGTTGGTGATCAGCACGGTGACGGTGGCGCCGTTCGCCGCGCGCACCAGCACATGCGCCCCGCACGCCTGGGCGGAGGCGTAGTCGGTGGTGTTCATGGCGGCGATCATGAGGTCGTCGCTGGGGCCGAAGGAGCATGCCCCGTTGCCGTCACCGGCGTCGTAGTGGGTGGCGACGCCCCGGTAGGTGGTGCCGGGGCGGATCCGTCCGGCCTGCGGGGCGGTGGCGGGGGCGGGCCGCCCGCCGTCCGCGGCCTCGGAGCGCGCGGACGAGGTGTCCGCCGTAGGGGTGGTGGTCGGGCTCGCCGTGGGCGACGGGGACGCGGACGCCGAGGGGGAGGACGGGAGGGGCTCGGGCCTGGTGCCCGTCGCCGTCGGCGTCGCCGTGCCGGAGGTCTGGGCTGGGACGAGCGCGCGCGGCGCGGCGGCAGCCGTGGCCGGGCCTGGCCCGGAACCGTCCCCGTCGCCGGGGCGAAGTACCAGGACGAGGGAGACGACGGCCGCGACGGCCGCCACGGCGACGGCGGATATGAGGAGGGGGTGCCGCCGGCGGGGGGCACGGCGGTGGGAACGGGACGCCACAGGTGAGTCCTTACGCGGTTCGGCCGGACATGGTGCGGATACGGGGCTCCCGCCACGAGGAGCCTTCGACTCGTCAGTGGCCGCGAAACCCGGAAAGGTTGCCGTGCACCCGGCGCGGCGGTGCACGACCACCGTCACCGAGCGCCGTCACGCCTGCGCGTGATGCCGCGCACACGCTTCGGGACGCATGGGGCGCACGTGTTAGCGTCCGGGCCGTGACCTCCCCGGTTCTGCACGCAACCCCCGCACTCGGGCCGCTCGACCTGTTCGGCGACGGCTTCGTGAGCGACCCCTATCCCTGGCTGGACACACTGCGCGCGCAGGCTCCGGTGCACCACGACCCCGGCACCGGGCTCTGGCTGGTCAGCCGGCACCGGGACATCCGCCGGGTGCTGCTGGACCCGGACGTCTTCCGCCCCGACAACGCCCAGCACGCGGTGACGCCCCTGCCGGTCGGGGTGCTGCGGGTGCTCGCCCGGTCGGGCTTCAAGCTGCCGCCGGCGCTGGCCAACAACGGCACCGCGAGCCATGCGGGGCTGCGCCGGGTCGTCACCAGGTTCTTCAACGCGCGGCGCGTCGCGGACGCCGTGCCGGTGATCGAGCGGATCGCCGGCGAACTGCTCGCCGCGGCGCGGGAACGCCTCCACGTCTCGGGCGGCGTCGACCTGTTCCCGTCCTTCGCCCAGGTGCTGCCCTGCCGGGTGCTGATGGAACTGCTCGGCATCGACGGTGTCTCCCCCGCCACGCTGATCCGGTGGAGCGATGCCTCCCTCGAACTGTTCTGGGGCCGGCCCTCACCCCAGCGCCAGCTCGAACTGGCGGAGCTGGTGGGCGAGTTCCACCAGTGGCTGACGCAGGTCGTGACCGACCGGACGCACTCCCCCGGCTCGTTCGTCGGTGCCCTGGCCGAGCACCGGCTGCCCGACGGCGAGCCGGTGGACGTGGCGACCGCGGTCGGCGCCTGCTTCTTCGTGTTCATCGCCGGGCAGTCCACCACCGGGCAGCTCATCGCCACCGTGCTGCGCCGGGCCCTCGCCGAGCCGGGCGTGTGGTCCCGGGCCGGGCGGGAGGACGGACTGGCCCGGGCGTGGGTGGAGGAGGTGCTGCGGCGCGAGCCGCCGGTGACCACCTGGCGCCGGGTCACCGCCCGGCCCGTCGAGCTGGGCGGGACACAGCTGCCGGGAGGTGCGCAGCTGCTGCTGATGCTGATGGGCAGTGGCTCGGACCCGGAGGTCTTCCCGGCGGCGGACCGCATGTGCCCGCACCGGGCCGAGATCCGGCAGCACCTGGCCTTCGGTGCCGGCCGACACCGCTGCCCCGGCGCGTCGCTGGCGCGCACGGAGGCGGCCGTGGCGCTCCGGGCGGCGGCCCGGGCGTTGCCCGCCGTGCGGCAGACCCCGGATGCCGCCGACGCGCCGGTGCTGGGACTGTTGTCCTTCCGCGCGCCGCTGCGGGTGCCCGTGGAGCCTGCCTGACGGGGGCCCGCCGGGGCGGCCGGGGACGGTCGGTCTGCCGGGGCGACCGGAGAACGTCGGCCTGCCGAAGGCAGCCGGAGACCGTCGGTCGCCGACGGCCCCCGGCTCCGTGGTGCGCGCCGGCCGGCTATCCGGCGTAGGTCTCGAACTCGGCGACCCGGGGGGTGCCGGACGAGCCGGTGATCTCAAAGGTGATCTTCTTCAGGGACGTGCGGGGGAAGGTGATGACACCGGCCCCGCTGCCGGAGGTGAGGGTGGCACCGGTGTCGTGGTTGACGACCCGCCACGAGCCGATGCGGCCCACGGCGCCCGCCGCCTCCCGGATGTTGATCTTGGAGACGCCGGTGGCGGAGCCCCACTTGATCGAGATGGCACCCGTGGAGCCGTCCGGTGACCAGTACGTGCCCATGTCACCGTCGCGTACGTTGCCGTAGCTCGTCCCGTCGGCCTTGCTGGAGCCGTCGGAGCCGGCGCCGATGCTGAGGTTGGTGCCGGTCGGTTGGCTGGGCTCGGGGCCGGGATCGGTGGGGGTGGGCGTCGGAGTGGGCGTCGAGCCGGTCGGGGTGGGCGTCGGCGTCTGCGGGGTGCAGTTGCCGTCCGAGACCCGCAGTCCCTTGCCGGCGCCGGCTGTCGCGCTCACCACGCTCGGCACGCAGTCGGCCGCGTCGAGACTGTACGAGTAGGGGACGCTCACCGTGGTGGTGGAGCGCACGTCGGGGCCCGCCGGGTGGTTCTCGGCGCCGGGCTCGGACCAGGTGACGTTGTCGAAGATGTTGCCGCTGACCTGCCAGTAGCCGGTCGCGTCGGTGTAGAAGGTGCCGAGGACGTCCTTGGAGTCCTCGAAGTAGTTGCTGTCCACCTTGGCGTGGGCGCCGGCCCGGGAGTTGATGCCGGACTTGTTCAGGTGGACGTAGTGGTTGTTGTACATGTGGGCCGTGGCGCCGCGCAGCAGGGGTGCCCGGGAGTCGATGTTCTCGTAGAGGTTGTGGTGGTACGTGATGTAGTTGTTGGACAGCTCCGTCTCACTGGAGCCGACGAGGCCGCCGCGGCCGGAGTTGCGCAGGATGCTGTAGGACAGGGTCACGTACCGCGTGTCGTCCTTCATGTCGAAGAGGCCGTCGTAGCCCTCCGACTCCCCGCCCGACGCCTCCAGGGTGGTGTGGTCGACCCAGACGTTGTGGACGTCGCTCTCCAGGCCGATGGCGTCACCGCCGTTGGAGGTGGGCGAGCCGGACTTCTTGACGTTCCGCACCGTCACGTTCTGGATGACGATGTTGCTGGACTCCCGGATGTGGATGCCCAGTTGGTCGAAGACGGCACCGCTGCCGACCCCGACGAGAGTGACGTTGCTGACCCTCTTCAGCTCGATCTTGTCGTCGGCGGTGTCGCAGCTGTCGCCCGAGACCTTGCTGGTGTTGGCATGGTTGATGGTGCCCTCGACCTGGATGGTGATCGGGGTGCTGCTGCTGGCCCGGTTGCACAGGGCCGCGTGGATCGCGGTGCCGGTGGTCGCCCGCACAGTGGTGCCGCCGGCACCGCCGGTGGTCCCGCCGTTCTGCGTCGCGTATCCGGTGACGCCACCGGTCGCGGCGGAAGCCTCCGACATGGACAGCGCCACGCCGGTCGCGCCGGCCAGGGCCATGGTGGCCAGCGCCGCACAGAGGCGCATGGTGACTGGTCGTCGTCTCATCCTCGTCTCCCCAATTCGTCCCGGAATCTCGGGTGGTGCGCCTCTCATGCCATGGGCATGACAGCAAGGCATCGAGGGTGCCGACCTGTCGTGAGCGGCTGGCGGTCGGGCCGGTTGCGGGTGCCGTCCTCGATGCGGTGCGTTCGCGGGTCGGTCGCGCGACGGTCGTGATGCGGTGCGCGACGGTCAACGCGTACGGCGCGACGGAAGCGCTTACGCGACCGACCCATGGAGCGGTGACACTTCGCCAGACACGCACCTCCACGTCTCGCGGCGCGCAGACGACCAGGTCAAGTCAGGTCTTGACTCACCTGGGAGGCACACCCGCAGTCGTGAGAGGTGCTGTGACGGTCGCTTTCACCCGACGGGTGACACCTCGCTGGGGAAAGCGCTTTCTAGCCTTGAGAATAGGGCTGAGCCGGTTCGGCTGGCAAGGCTCTTGCGCCGAGCGGCTCGGCCCGGGGGGAGGGCGCAGCGCTACCGGACTCCCCCGTCGGCCTCCTCGGTCGTCCAGGGCTCCTGGCTCTCCGAGGCTTCGGGGAAGCTCGCGAAGTAGGCCGCGACCATGTCCTCGTCCCCGTGCCCCTGCGCCGCCGCACGCTCCAGCCGTGCCGCGCTCGCGGCGGCCACGTCCAGGCGCAGGCCGTACTGCCGGCCCGCCTCGACGATGAGCCGGGCGTCCTTGGCGGCCGTCGCCACCGCGAACTGGGCCGGGGAGAGCCGGTCCTCCAGGACCAGGCTCGTCTTCGCCCGCAGGTACCCCATGTCGAGCGGGCCGCCGGCGACCGTGTCCAGGAAGCTCCGCGGGTCCACTTCGAGGGCACGGGCCAGGGCCAGCACCTCGCCCATGGCGTTGGTGGTGGCGATGACCCAGGTGTTGGCCACGAGCTTCAGCCGGGTGGCGCTGCCGGCCGCGCCGTCCTCGCCGGTCCACACGGTCCGGGCGCCGACCGCGTCGAAGATCGGGGTCACCGCTTCCCGGCCTGCCGCCGGCCCGGCCGCGAGGACGACCAGTCGGCCGCTCTCCGCGGGCTCGCGGGTGCCGAGCACGGGGGCGTCGTAGAAGAGCAGTTCGTGTTCCCGGGCGAAGGCCGCCAGGTCGGCGAGGGCTGCCGTCCCCGCGGTGGTGCACTGCGCCCAGGCGGTTCCCGGACGCAGGCCGGGAGCGGCCCGCCGCATGACGTCGAGGGCGGCCGGACCGTCGTGGAGCATGGTGAGGACGGTGTCGGCGCCCGCCACCGCTTCCTCGGGGGTGTCCACGACGAGCGCGCCGTCGGCGGCCAGCGGCGTGGCCTTGGCGGAGGTGCGGTTCCAGGCGCGCACGGTGTGCCCGGCGCGGAGGAGGTTGCGGGCCATCGCGGCGCCCATGATGCCGGTGCCCAGGACGCTCACGGTGAGCTGGTCGGTCATGTGTCGGCTTCCCTGTTCGTTCGTGGTCTTCGTTCGTGGTCTTCGTTCATGCGCTGACGACGGCGGTGAGGCCCGGGTGCCCGGTGGCGGCGGTGGCACGTGCGCCTGTGGGAATCGGGCGCTGTCGGCCCGGGGCGGGGTCGGGTCTGCTGGACGCTGAGACGGCTCACCCTGCGCCGCGGTCCGCGTCTCGACGGGACGCCGCGTCGGCAAGCCGGCCGCGACGGCGATCACGGCGGGCGCGTCGATCACGGCAGCCGGACCCCGCCGGCCACGGGGCCCGGTCGCCTTCCCCCGGTGACGCGCAACGCCTCCCGACCGTGTGGACCGGTCGGCGGGCGCGTACGGTGGCCCGCCGCGAGTCCGGCTCGGCGGCCCGGTCGCGTGCTAGCGCCGCCTTGTGCGGCCGGTCCGGCGGAGACCGGGTCTGCCGCCGCAGGTGCACTCGGTTGCCGGGCCGGCGGGTCGGCGGCGGGCCTGTCGGGCGTCGCAGGGTTCGGGTGCCGGGGTTTCGGGTGCGGGGTTGGGGGCGGACGTGCCGAAGCAGCGATCCTCGAAGGTGTCCATCACGAGGATGAACACCAGCATCAGTGCGGGGAAGAGCAGTGCCATCACGACGAAGACCATGGCTGCCTCCCGGGCCGGCGAGCGGTCGGACCCTTGTCCTCATCGTCACAGGCCCCTCGCCCGCAGCAAGGCGAACCCGCGCCGGGCAGCCCGCCCGGGACTCCCCCGGCACCCTGCGGCCAGCGGCGGAGGACCGGTCGTTCGCCCACCCGCCACTAGCCCGGCCGGGTGAATCGGCGGCGTCCGTGCCTGCCACGCCACCGGTCACCGCAGCGGGGTGGCGGGCCGGCGAACGCGGCGGCCGTCAGTGGATCTCCGCCACGAACGCCCCCTCGGCGCCGAAGGCGAACCGGGCGAAGCGCTCCCCGATGCGCCGGTGGGCGGCGGGGTCCGGGTGCAGGGCGTCGGGCAGCGGCAGCTCGGCGTGGTCGGGCTCCCCGTAGAGGTCGAGGCCGTCGAGGTGGTGCAGGTACGGATCCGCGGTGGCACGTTCCCGGACGATGCGGGCCAGCTCGCTGCGGATCACGGTCAGCGTGAGCTTCCCGGCGGCGGTCTCGTCGGGGTCGCCGAGGGCGACGAAACGCAGGCGTCCCTCGCTCATCGCGCCCAGATCCGGGGCGCTGGGACCGGGCGTGTCCTCGTGGATGGCGCAGTGGAGCGGGGAGACCACGAGCAGCGGGGCGGTGGGGTGCCCTTCACGGATGGTGTCGAGGAAGCCGTGGACGGCGGGGCCGAAGGCGCGCAGCCGCATCACGTCGGCGTTGACCACGTTGATGCCGATCTTGACGCTGATCAGGTCGGCCGGGGTGTCGCGTATGGCGCGTGCGGTGAACGGGTCGAGCAGCGCACTGCCCGCGAACCCCAGGTTGATCAGCTCCACCCCGCCCAGGGAGGCGGCGACGGCCGGCCAGGTCCCGGTGGGACCGGCGGCGCTGGACCCGTGGCTGATGGAGCTGCCGTGGTGCAGCCAGATCCTGCTGCCGTCGTCCGGACGGGGAGCCACGGGGGCGTCGGTGCGCAGGGCGACCAGTCGGGTGGTCTCGTCGTGCGGCAGCCAGATCTCGACGTCCTTCTCCTTTCGGGCCAGGCCGGTGAAGCGCACGGTCCGGACGGGCCCGGGCCGGCATTCGGCGCTCCCGGAGGCCAGGTCGACGGTGAGGGTGTCGCCCTCGGTCACGCCGGCCCGGCCCGCGACCCGCCCGTCGACGAGCAGTTCGTACACCCCGTCGGGGCGGGCCGGGGCTCCGGGGTAGACGCGCTTGGTGGCCAGGACGTCCAGCTCGACAGCGGTGGCCCGGGTGCGCAGGACGAGCCGCACTCCCGAGGGCTGCGACTCCGCCATGGCCAGCTGGTCGTCGGGGATCTGCCGCCGGGCGCCCGGCGGCAGCCGGTGGGGCAGCAGGCCCCGTTCGGTGCGCTCCAGGTCCAGTGCGCCGCGCAGGAGGTCGGCGGTGATGGGGGTGGTGATCCAGTCGGGCTCGGCGTTCATGTCTTCGGTCTCTTCGATCTCTCGTGCCGTTCAGGCCGTGGTGAGCCGCTCAGGCTCCGTAGTAGTCCGCTCAGGCCGGTAGCTGGTCCGCGCAGGAGGTAGTCCGCTCAGGCCGGTAGTCGGTCCGCGCGGGAGGTAGTCCGCTCAGGCCGTGGTGGGCCAGGTGCGCAGCAGACCGTCGAGCGCGGTCAGGATCTCGGTCCAGCTCTCCTGCGCGTCGGGGGCGCTGTGGCTGAAGCCCCCTGCCGCCTCCAGGGCGACGAATCCGCCGAAGACGCTGCCGAGCAGCCGTACGGCGTGCGTCTGGTGCGGCTCGGCCAGGTGATAGCCGCGCAGGAGTGCCCGCGTCATCTGCGCGTGCCGTACCCCGGCACTGGCGGCCGCCGTCTCCGGGTCCAGCCGGAAGCGGGCGGCGGCGAAGCGCCCCGGGTGCTGGAGGGCGTAGTCCCGGTAGGCGTCGGCGAAGGCGGTCAGCGCCTCCCGGCCGGCGCGGCCGGCCACGGCGTTCGAGACCCGGTCGGCCAGTTCCTCCAGTGCCCGCAAGGCGATCCTGGTCTTGAGGTCGTGGGCGCTCTTCACGTGCGAGTACAGGCTCGCCGTCCTGACGCCGAGTCGCCGCGCGAGCTCGGCGGGGGTCACGCCCTCGAAGCCGATCTCGTCGGCCAGGTCCGCCCCCGCCAGCACCAGGCGCTCCGTGGTCAGTCCGATCCTGGCCATCCTCACCTCCTTGTGTCCCACAACAGTCTGCCATAAGCGAGTAGCCAACTGCCTAATTGGATTAGGTAACGCCTTGTCGGGAGGCTCGGAGAGCCCGGCTGGCGGGTCCTGGACGACCTCACCGGCGGCTCGGACGACGCGGAGCCCGACCTGGGGGCGCAGCGCCGGCTGGCGCGGCGGCTGGTGGCGCTGCAGTCCGCCCACGAGATCGCCGAGGAGCGGGTCGTCTGGCGGCCGTGCGCCGGCTGTGCGAGGACGGGGAGGCGCTGGTGGAGACGGCGCTGGCGCAGGAGCACGAGGCCAAGCGGGCCCTGAACGAGCTGGCCCGTGTCTCGCCCGGCGGGCAGGAGTTCACCGAGTGCGTGAACACGGTGGCCGGGCTGGACCGGGGCCACTTCAGCTACGAGGAGACGCAGATCTGGCCCCGCCTGGACGACCGGCTCACGGCGCGGGACGCGGCGCTGCTGGCACGCCGGTGGGAGACCGTCCGCAGGCGGGCCCCGACCCGGCCGCATCCCCATCTGCCCGCCCGGAGGTCCTCGGCACGGTGGGCGGGGCGGCCGCCGTCCTGGACCGCGCCAGGGACCGGATCCCGGGACGGTGACGACCCGGCCGGGCCCGTGGGCGTCAGGGGGGCAGGGAGTCACTCGGTGGCGCGCAGCCGTTCGGCGTTCAGGGCGTCCACCGCCGCCCGTGCGCTGCCGACGGTGACGTAGTCGACCGCGATGAAGTTGACCGGCCGGCCGCGCTCCTGCTCGCACCGGTGGGCACGGTCGAGGATCCGTTCGCGGGAGTTGACCACGCCGGCGCCCAGTCGCCTTCCGCCGCCCGCGGTGACGAAGTGGTTGAGCAGGAACAGCCGCTTGTCCGTGCCGCCCCGGTTCGGCAGGCAGGTCATGGTGTCGGGGCTGTGGACGGCGAACGGGGTCTCCATGCCGTAGCGGTAGAAGTTGCGGTACCAGGGCGCGGGGCCGTCCGCCTTCTCGGCGAAGACGACCAGCCGACGGCCGCTGTCGATCATCGTGCCGAGCCTGGGCCACGGCTTGTCCGGGTCGTCGTCGGGTTCGAACAGCAGGTCCGTCAGCCCGGCCTGCGCGAAGGCGCGCGCGGTCTCGTACGGTCCGATGCCGTCCTGGATGATGAGGGTGACGACCTCCGTGGGGTGGGTCCGCAGCCATTCCCCGATCCGGTGCAGCGTGGGCACCAGCTCGATGGCGCCGGCGCCGCACGCGGAGTGGCACAGCCACCACCCCGGCCGGGGAGGGTTCGCGCGGGCCAGGGCCCGGGTGAGCTGGGCGCGCAGGGCCGGTGAGAAGTCGGAGTCGCTGAGCCGGTCGGCGAGTTCCTCGGGCGTCTCCCAGTGGTGGGTGTCGAGCAGCAGGGTCCGCACCCCGGCGTTCAGCTGGCCTACGACGTCCGGGTCCTGGAGGGGGCCGATGAACCGGTCCGCCGTGGTGGCCATCGCGTTGTGCGACGCCAGCTGGGCGATCTCGTCGTACCGGGCCTGGCACAGCCGGGCGCTGCCCTGGCAGACCCGCGGGGCGGCCCCGGCGAGCGTCACCGGGGCGAGGTTCATGCCGGTGAGGGCGATCGCGGAGGCGAGGGCGGTCAGGGCCAGCCCCCGGCGGTTCTCGGCCCGGACCGCCACCCGGGGCCGGGTCTGCCACACCCAGCTCACGGTGACCAGCAGCGCTCCCGCGGCCAGCAGACTCAGCGCGACCACGCTCGCGATGGTCAGCACCCGGTTCACCGCCGTCACCTGGAGGTCCTCGGCCAGCCGTGCGACCGAGGGGGACCACGACCCGGGTGAGACGAGCAGTCCGTCGCCGCCGATCGCCAGCCGCAGCAGGAGCACCTCCACGGCGGTCAGGCAGGCCGTGGCGGTCAGGGCCCAGCCCAGCGGCATCAGCCGCTGGGCGAGGGGTCGGGGCGGGAAGAGGCGGGTGGGGAGCCACAGCAGCAGGATCAGCGAGGCCGCACCGAGTCCGGCCGCCGCCGGCTCCACCACCTCACCGAGGTACCGGGTGACGGCCCGGGTCCGCTCCACCGGGGCGAGGACGTCACCGGCCGGGTCGAGGTCGGCGGTGATGACCCAGGTGCCCCCGCCGGCCTCCCGGAACAGGTCGACGGCGGCCGTGCGGGTGCGGTCCGAGAGGGCGACCGGGGCGACGGTGGCGAGGGCGGAGGCCACGTCGCCGTCGTCGAGGGCGCTCTCCACCTCCGGCCGCAGCCGCGTCCGTTCGTCCTGCGGCACCAGCCGCAGCAGAGCGGTGGTGGCCGCCACGGCCTGGTCGTCGGACAGTGCCAGGGTCGGCAGTCCCTCGTCCGGGACCTTCCCGGCGACCAGGGCGGAGGCGGCCCGGGCCAGCCGGTCGACGAACGCCTCGAAGTCGGGCTCGGACCGCTGCTGCACCGAGGCGACGGCGTCGGCGAAGTAGATCCGGCTGAGCGTCTCGACGTTGTCCACGAGGGGCTGGAGGTCGATGGTCAGCAGCAGCCTGTCCCGGTCGCCCGCCAGGTAGCGGACCATCTCGGCGATCTGCCGCTCGGTCATCGCCCGCAGCGTCTCCGGGGGGATCACGACCTTGACGTTCGCCGTCACCGTGGACCGGGTCACGGGCAGCCGGCCCAGCAGGTCGTCGGTGAGGCGGGCGTTGTGCGGGTCGACCAGCACCTCGTCGTAGAACCGCTTGTAGGCGTGCTCGTCGTCGAGGACGCTCCCGTAGAAGCCGGGACTGAGCACGGTGGCCCGCGCGACGGCCGACGCGGCGAGCGCGGTCAGGCTCAGCACCGCCACGGCCCAGGCCAGCGGGCCCAGCCACCGCAAGGGGTGGGCCGGTGGTCCGGATGCCCGGTCGTCTTCGGCCATGGCCTGCGTCTTCCCTGTCTTCGCCCGGGAAATCCGCCCGTTCCCGCGACATCCTCTGACTGCGGTATGCCCCGCTTCGGCCCGGATCAGCCCGAGCCGGCCGAAGACGTCGCAGCAGCACGCCAGGAGTTCGGGCGGGACCGGCGCCGGCCGGGGCGGCGGGCCTCCCTCACACCACCGGACGAACAGACCTACCGGACGGTATGCTCGGGGTGCCCGCGCCCGCTCCGGGGGCGCCGACTCCTGTGAAGGGGGTGTTCCGTGGCCGTCGACCCCACGGGCGCCGATCTCAAGCGCCTGCTCGCCGAGGACCCCGGTGGACCGGTGGTCATGCTCAACCTGCTGCGTTTCGCGCCGGACGGGCGTGCCTCGTACCAGGAGTACGCCCGGCACCTGGAGCAGACCTTCCTGCCGCGGTACGGCGGGCAGGTGCTGTACGCCGGCTCCGGGGACAGCGCGCTCGTCGCGGAGGACGGCCAGGCCTGGGACGCGGTGATCCTGGTGCGCTATCCCAGCCGGGAGGCGTTCAGCCGGATGGTGGCCGATCCCGAGTACCGGGCCGTCACCGAGCTGCGCACCCGCGCGCTCACGGAGGCCGTCCTGCAGCCCACGACGCAGTGGCGGCCGAGCGGCCCGCCCGCGTAGCGTCCGTCTGCCGGGGCCCGCCGGCCCCGGCACGCCTGTCACCCGAGGGGCGCCGTTTGCGCGGGCGGGCACGGGTGACTCAGCCCGGTGTGGACGAGCCGCGCGTGAGATGCACCGCTCTCGCGAATCGCCTCCTGCGCCTGCTGCGCCGCGCGGGCGGCCGACTCGTCGCGCACCCTCTGGTCCGGCGCGGCCGTGACCTGGAGCTGATGCACCGGGCCCTCGGCTTCGCCACCCTGGCACTGGTCACGCTGGCGCCGTTGCTGATCGTGGTGGCGGCCGCCGACCCCCTGGGCCGCGGTGGCTTCGCCCTCTGGCTGGCGGACGGCATGGGGGTGTCCGGGAAGTCGGCGCGGGCCCTGGCCGGGGTCATCACCCCGCCGCGCGATCTGGTCGGCACGACCGGTGTCTGGGGTTTCGTCGCCCTGGCGATCTTCGGTGTGGGGCTGAGCGCCGCCGTGCAGAACGGCTACGAGCGGATCTGGAACCTGCCGCCCGGGCCGTGGCACGGTGTCTGGCGGCAGGCCACCTGGCTGGCGGTGCTGACCGGGTACCTGTACCAGGAGGTGCAGACCCGCGGTGTGCTGGACGGTCCGCAGCGCATCACCCTCTCGACGACCACGGGTGTCCTGTTCTTCTGGTGGGGCCAGCGGTTCCTGCTGGGCGGCCAGGTCCGCTGGCGCCGGCTGCTGCCCGGGGCGATCGCCACCATGGTCGGTCTGGTGGGGCTGCGGGGATTCTCCTACCTGGTCTTCACCCCGCTCCTCATCGACAACGCGATCGCCTACGGCGCGGTCGGCATCGTGCTCGTCGTGGAGTCGTGGCTGATCGGCGTGGGGTTCGTGGTCTTCGGCGGTGCGCTCTTCGGGCGCTGGCTGTCCGAACACCACCTCCACCGGCACGAGGAGCGCTGAGACCGCCGGCGGCGGGGCGGTCCCGGGCTCCGGAAGCCGGTCAGTCCCCGGCGGGGGGTTCTCCGCAGACGGGCTGCGCCCCGTCGTACGCCCGGGCGGCACCGCACAGGGCGGCCGCCGGGCGGATCGGGACGCCGTTGGCGCGCAGCACCTCGCGAACCTCCAGGATCAGCGGGAAGACCTCGTGGTTGCGGTCCTCGCCCTGCTCGTCCCAGGCCCGCTGCTCGGCCTCCACGGCCATGCGGTCCTCGGCGAAGACCCGCTCGGTGAACCGCCTGATGAGCGGCCAGGCCAGCTGGAGGACACCGGGAATCCGGGGCTTCTCGATCATGAGCAGGCCGTAGGCGTGGCAGGCGCGCTGCTCGGCGTCCTCGGGCACGTAGGCGGTCCACAGCCGGAACGCCGGGCGTTCGGCGTCCTGCGGCACCAGGTCGAGTGTCTGGTACGGGTACTCGGTGCGGATGGTCATCACATCGCGCGAGTCGTTCCCGCCCAGGCCCTCGCCGGCCAGCAGGCTCGCCCCGCGGTTGTGCTTGCCGCCCGCGTGGGTGAACAGGTACCGCGCCTCCACCGACTGCGCCTGCGTCCGGTGTCCCAGCAGTTCGGGGTGGAGCCTGCCCACGACGCCCCGGTGCAGGAACTGGTGGTTCATGTCGAGGAGGTTCTCGTGCATGAACGAGTAGTGGCAGCGCACGGTGCGGTCGAACGTCATCGTCCGGTACGCCGGTGAGTGGAACGCCGGCAGGTGCGGCAGCGGAGTGCCGGCGGCTCTCTCCGGCGCTCCGGGGAAGACGAACACCAGGCCGTACGCCTCGCGCACCGGGTACCCGCGCACGCCGCGGGGCGGTCGCCCGTCCCCCTTGGACAGGTACGGGATCTGCGAGATGCGGCCGTCGCCCCGGTAGGCCCACGCGTGGTAGCAGCAGCGCAGGGTGTCACCCTCCACCACGCCCATGCTCAGCGGCACCTGCCGGTGTGCGCACCGGTCCTCCAGCGCGTGGACGGCACCGCTCGCGCCGCGGTAGAGGGCGATGCGCTCCCCCGCGAACGCCGTCGCGACCACCCGCCCCCTGCGGACCCGCCGGGACAGCGCGACCGGGTACCAGTAGTCGGGGTTCGCCCCCACGCGTCGCAGGTCGGCGGTGCCGAAGCTCGGGGCGTGGCGGTCCCGGCCGGCGGGGCCGGCGCTCGCGTGCCCCTCGGGTTCGGTCTGGGTCATGCTTCTCCCTTCCACGGGGACGCCGTCACGGACGGTCACGCGTCGGGCCGGGCATCGGTGTGGCGAACGGAGCCTTGAGGGCTTCTCCCCCATCCTGGCCGCCTTCGGGGCCCGGAGTCCTGCGCAGCGCGCTCAGAGGGGTGAGTCTGCCGCCGCGCGCGGCCGGTGCCCCTCACGCGGAGTCACATCGCGCGGCCCCGCCAGGTGGTCGACGAGCTCAGCCAGGACGTGACCCGGCTGATGTCCGCGGAGGTGACGATCCCCACCAGGCGGCCGTCCTCCAGTACGAGGGCGCGGTGTGCGGCGTCCGCCTGCAACTCGGGCACGAGGCGGGCCAGCGGGTCGTCGGGCCGGGCGGTCGGCAGGTCGGCGATCGGTGTCATGACGCGGGCGACGGCGGTGGACGTCCGTTCCGCCCCGGGAACGGCGTCTGCGGCCTTCAGGGTCACCAGTCCCACCACGGTGCCCGCTCCGTCCCGGGTGCCCTCGGCGGTCCGCGCGGTGTTCCCGGCCTCCGCGGCCCCTGCGGTGTCCGCGTCCAGGACGGGGAACGCGGAGTGCCGGTAGCGGTAGCGCGGGTCGGTGAGGAACTCGGCGACCGTGGTCGCGGCCGGGACGGTCACCGGATCGGCGGACATGGCGTCCCTGACGGGGATGCCGCCCAGCACCTCGCGCAGCCGGGCCTGACCGCCTTCGGCCGTGGCCACCGCGGTGACGAACCAGCCGATGACCACCAGCCAGATGCCGCTGAAGACATCGCCGAGCAGCACGAGGTACAGGCCGGTGCCGACCAGCACCCAGCCCAGCAGGCGCCCCGCGGCCGTGGCCACGGTGGTGGCCCGCAGCAGACTCCCGGTCTTCCACCAGACGGCCGCCCGCAGCAGGCGGCCGCCGTCGAGCGGCGCCGCGGGCAGGGCGTTGAAGACGGCGAGGACGATGTTGATCCCCGCGAGCCAGGCCAGCGCGCCCACGGCGAGACCGCCCTCGGTGAACAGCGCCAGCAGCCCGGCCGCCAGGGCGAACAGCGCCCCCAGCACCAGGCTCACCAGGGGGCCCACGCCGGCGATGCGCAGTTCCGCGCCGGGGGTGGACGCCTCGCTCCGCAGCCGGGCGAGCCCGCCGAGGAGCCAGAGGGTGATGTCCTCGACGACCACTCCGTTGCGGCGGGCCACCAGGGCGTGGCTGATCTCGTGCGCCAGCAGCGACAGCAGGAAGAGCACCGCGGTGACCGCCGAGGCGAACCAGTACTGCCAGGTCGGCCGGTCCGGATAGGCGTCGCGCAGGCCCCCCTCGGCGAGCCCGACCAGGATGAGGACGAAGACGAGCAGGACACTCCAGTGCATCCCCACCCGGATGCCCGCCACACGGCCCGGCGAGAACGTCGCCCGCACACCGGCCACCTCCTCCCGGCCAGCGGGACACGAGGCTCGACGGAGCAGCGGGTGCGCCACCCGCGGCTCCCTTCGCGTTCGACCGACTACCCGGAATCGGGCCCCGCACTCGGGCGGGGTTCCTTCGTCACGGACGTCCGCGGCCGGTGATGCGGTCGCGCAGGCGGTCCCACGGGCCGGCGACCCTCGCCATCAGCTTGGTGCCGGTCGCGGAGCGCGGCGCCGCCGGACGGGGCCGGGTGGGGGCGAGAGGCCGGGTCTCCCGTGCCTTCGGC
>NZ_JBYIQX010000046.1:0-59439 GCF_057707805.1 Streptomyces sp. bgisy159
GAAGATCCGGTGTGATTGCTACCTTAGCGTACCACCGACCGACCTGCGGGAATACGAAAGCCCCGCTCACCGGACCGGCGGGGATCCAGTGAACGGGGCTTCACCGCCCGCCGGCCGCCCTCCACGGGGGAGAAGGACGCAACCGTCTCGGCGGGCGCCTCCCCGTCTTCGACGTCGGGGAGGAGCTGGGACGCCAGCGGGGGTGCAGTGGGCCGACCTCACCGGCACTGCGGCCCCCGCTGCGCCCTCCACGCGCGACGCACGGGCGCCGCACGCGGGTCTATGGGGGCGGGGAGACCGCCCAGGTGTATACGCCAATCCGCTGGCCGTTGAAGTACACCGGCCCCCGGTGATTCTCCCGGCCGTCGTGCGGCGAGTTGGCGCACGTCACTACGACGCCGGAAAGGTCCCGCCTGCGGGTGGCTTTCTGGAATGCGACCGTGTCGGCCGGCAGCTTCGTGCTGGCGTCGCACACCCTCAGCCGGCCCGTCATGACGCCTGCCCGTGGATCGCCTTGTGGTGCGCCCGCATGACGCCGACGATCGCGCCGGCCTGAACCGGATTGTGCGACGGATGGCCGGGCGTCGTCGCCGCCACCCACTCCCGCTCCATACCCCTGCACGCGCCGCACCCGGGCCACGGAGCGGGGCGAGTGAATACCGGGCCGGGTACTTCCGTGTACCCGGTGTCAGACATCCGTAACGCCATCCCCGCACCTCCCTGGATTCGGGCGCACGGCTGTGCATTTCGTCACTCGCCGTACGCGGAATGGCACGACCAGTGTGACCACTGAGCAGACACGAGTGCAACCCAACCGCGAAAGAATGCAGAATTGCACTTCGATCACCCATTGGTTCACTCACTGTGGAAAGCTGTGTGCGCACCAGCGACGAACACCGGATGCCAGGGGGTGAGGTATGGCTGAGCCGACTGTGCGGAAGCGCCAACTCGGCGGCGAGCTGCGCCGTCTGCGCACCGCGAAGGGCCCCAAGATCGACGATGTAGCGAACAGCGTCGGCATGCCCGGATCGAAGCTGTCGCGCATCGAGTCCGCACGCCTGGGCATCAAGCCGGCCGACCTTGACGCGCTGCTCGACATCTACGACGTTGAGGACGCCGGGAAGCGTGACGTCCTCCACTCCATCGCGCGTCACGGCGGGGTCCGCGGGTGGTGGCAGACCTATCGCGACGTCATCTCACCCGCGTACGCAGACCTGATCAGCCTGGAGGCGGAGGCCAAGAGTCTTCGGACGTACCAGACGTCGCTCATCCCCGGGCTCCTCCAGACTGCTGCCTATGCCCGCGCCACGCTGGACGCGCTCAGCATGACAGCTACGTCGGCGGAGGTTGACGCACTCGTTGACGTCCGCATGGCGCGTCAGGCGGTGCTTTCCCGCCGGGAGCCGCTGGAGCTGTGGGCCGTCATCCATGAGGCGGCACTGCGCCCGAGGGTCAAGGGTGACCCCCAGATGATGCGCGACCAGCTTCAGGTGCTGCTCGACAAGCAAAGACTTCCGCACGTCTCGATACAGGTACTGCCGCTCAGCGCACCTCCCCACGTGGGGCTGAGCGGGAGCTTCGCCGTCGTGGGGTTCCCGGAGACAGCCGATCTCGACGTTGTCTATCTGGAGAACTTCACGTCAGCCCTGTACGTCGAGGATCCTGCGGAAGTGAGTCGATACGGGTCGGCCTTCGAGCGTCTTCGCGCGGCGGCCCTCCCCTTCGACGAATCGGCCGACCTCGTAGCTCAAGTGAAGGACTCGATCTGATGAACATCATTCCCGACGCCACCGCATCCGGCTTCGACTGGACCAAGTCGTCGTACAGCGGCAATCAGGGCGACTGCGTGGAGGTCGCTCACGGCGCCGTCCCCGCAGCTCTCCCCGTGCGTGACAGCAAGCGCCCCAGTGGGCCGGCGGTGGTCTTCGCCGACGCCACGTGGGGCGTGTTCGTCGACGCGCTGAAGCGTGGCGACGTGGCCTGACGCACAACGCAGAAAGCCCCCGCCGGGTGACCCTGGCGGGGGCTGTTGTGTGGTTGAGCCGCCTTCACGGCGCCACGGGGCGCAGGGCGTACAGCGTACGGACCTCGTCGAGGTCGACGCGCGGTCCGTCGGGGGTCTGGAACTTCACGAGTCGCGGCCGTCCGCCGTTGGCGGCACCCCGGACCGTCTCGACGGCAACGCCGACGACGTCCGCAGCCTCCTTGTAGGTGACGAGAACGGGCGCAGGAACGGCCGGAACGGGCTCCATGGCCTCTTCCTCCAACGGCTCCGTGGCAGGCGCCTCAGCGGTCGTGTGCGGCTCCGTGGCGGGCTCCTCCGCGTGTGCCTTGCGGCTGTGGACGAGGAGGGAGCCGCCGAAGAACGCGAGCACCGGCCAGCCGGCGACGAGGACACGGAGGGCCGTCGGGGGGTGTGCGAGGTCGAGGACGCCGGACGTCGCGATGTTGGCGCCCATGGACGCACCCATGGACAACAGGAACCACGTCCACGGCGCACGCTTCGAACGCCCGTCCTTCTCCCGGATCTGCGCCCACGCCATGACCAACAGCAGGTCGACGCTCACCGGGTACGCCCACGCCTTCCACCCGCCCTGGCCGGCGGCCTCCGCCACGTCGTGGATGTGCGCGAAGGACAGTGCGGCGGCGATGACGGCCTGAATCAGCAAGGGGTCGCGCAGTCTGGCGGCGTTCATGGCTCCTCTTCGTGTGCATGTGGTGTGAGTGGTTGGTGAACCGGAGCCCCCGTCACCGGAATTGACGGGGGCCCGGATGAGGAGAGGATCAACTGATCGACTTCGGGTCGGCCTCCAGGAAATCACCCTCACGGAACTTGCCCCGGGCGACGCCGTCCGCACCGTAGAGGGTGGCGTATCCGTCCCCCGCCGGCTCCCACCGGCCCACAGTGACCCGCGCGAAGCTCGCCCAGCCCTCTACGAGGACGACGGTTCCGGGTACCGCCTGACGGGCGGTGATGACGACGCACGATGCGTCCAGCCGTGTGCCGTTCGGGTTGTGACGGTCCATTGCAACTCCCGCGCGTTGGTAGTGGGTTGACCGCTCCACAGAGAGCAGAGCTGCCACGGCGGGTGAAACGTGATCCTTGAGGAGGTCTGCCCAGTCTCGCGGGTGCTCTCCGCGTCCTCTTCGGCATCGTCAGTCCCGTGGTTTCGCCTGCACAGCCAGCACGTACAGAAGGTCTGCTCTCTGTGGAGTTGTCCCGCTCGGCTTCAGCGAGTGCCTTGCGTTGACTCAACTATGACACACCTATGTCGACCACCACAACTCCATTAGCCAGACAAACGAGAGTCGACTCACACTCCCTCCGCAATCAGCGCCACCCGTCTCCCCCGCCTGCCGGCCAGCGTGACCACGTACCCGCCGCGGACCCTCGTCGTCTCCTCTCCGCGCCTCACGGCCTGGCGGAGGAAGTGACGGTGTGCCGTGTCGTCGACGAGGACGGAGGGGCCGTCCTCGAACGTCAGGCGGTAGCGCACGGTACGGCGCGCCTGACGGTGATGGGGCGGTTCGCGGGGATGACGGCGTCTCCCCCTTCGGCGAACGTGACGTGGACGTGGCCCCGAAGGGCCGTGGGCCACGTGCTCTCGGCAGCCGTCCGCACGTGGCCGTGGAGGACGAAGACGTCGCCCTCGCGGATCTCCCGGGCGGTGATGTGAAGTTCGGTGGTGGTCATGGTGCCTCCTACGAGTGACTCGCACTACAGAAGGAGCCCCCGTCACCGGAATTGACGGGGGCTCCAGGGGTGTCAGGCAGCGAGCACCGGACGCCCGGGGATGCCGGCCAGGCGACGGATCGCGGCGACGATCACGACGACCTTCGGGTCCGTCGGCTCCTGCGCCCAGCTCCCGGCGGAGTGGCGGACGGCGCTGGTCGCCCACGCGTGCATGTACGCCTCGTACTCGTCCTGGCTGAAGTAGCCGGAGCGGTACCACTGTTCGACGGTGTCCGGGGTCATCTTGGACATGCGGTAGGCGTTGCACTCGACGCAGTGGACCGTCATGAAGTGCATGTTGCCCGGCTCCGCCAGGGCGGGGCACGTGGTGGCGGGGACGTCGACGGTGACGGGCTCCAGCTCCTCCGTCGGCTCCTCGATGATCTCCGACGACTCCTCGGCGATCACCTCGTCCGTGGGGCGGGCGTGCTCGTCGCAGGAGTAGACCGGCCACGAGTAGTCGCCGTGCGTCTGCTTGACGTGGCGGACCCGCGTCGCCGGAGCACCGCACGGCTTGTGGCCGAACTCCGTGGCGGTGCCCCACGATCGGGTGATCAGTCGGTGAGTGGCCTCGCAGTTCATGGTGTCTCCCTCGCCAGTAGCTCTTGATGTGACTTCATAGTGACACACATATGTCGGCCACCACAACCCAGTTAGCTAGGCGAACGTGAGCCGATTGGCGCTCCTCCGCCACGACTGCCGCTCCCGCCGGCGCTGAGCACGTCGGGCGAGCGCCCTCCACTTCCCCGGCGGCTGTCCGCAGCAGGAGCAGTCACGGCCCCCGGGACCGTCGGGGCAGAAGCGTCCGAGCATGCGCATGTGACCTCCAAAGTTGGCGCTGAGCTGCGAAGTTGGGCGCTGACGTTGGCTTGGTGTACCTTCTCCGGCGAGAAAGCTGCGGCGTTCCCGCCAGGGCGCTGCGTGAGACCCCTATTTCCCGTCGACGGGTCGTTTCCCCGTCGACGCTGCGAGGCTTCTGAATGCCTCATGAGGGCGGTTGTTGTGCCAAACAACCGTTCGCCCGCATCGAAGGTACGAAGTATTGAGTGTCGAGCCATCACCCGACCTCAACGAAAGGTCCGCTCCGGCGGAGCGTGGTTCAGCGGGCGCCACGTCGACAGGTGACTGTCCTTCGTTGAGGTTTGTCGTGCCGCCGTACGGGCGGTGCCCTCTCGAAGGACGAGCTTTGAGAGGGAGAGGCATGTCGTTCGGCAGCGTGGCGCAGGAGCTTGCGATGACTGCGCCGTGGGTGCTTGCGGCCATCATCGTGGCCGTCATTCTGATCGTCGTTACCGGCGGACTCGTCGGTCTCGTCGTCGTGCTTCACGGGACGACGGAGGCCGCACGGCCCGTGATCATCCACGCTCTTGGCGACCTGTTCCGCGCACTGGGGGACTTCCTCCGCGCCCTCTTCGGGCGTCGCAAGTGAAGGGCGCCAGTGCTTCACGTCCGGTGCAGCAGCGTGAACCCCGTCCCGCTTCCTACGCAGGTCTGGAGGACGAGGTCAGCGCTCCCGAAGTCGGGGATCGCTCCGCCCTGCCGGTTGACGTGCATGTGCGTGTACGCGCGGTACGTTCCGGCGAGCGGGCCGGATATGACGCGCACCGTGCGGCCGACGGGTACCGTCGCGAGCCACTGGTAACCCATGTAGTTGTGGCCGGCCAGGATCCGCCCCGCGTACATCGTCAGCGCGCCCGCGTCGATGCACGGCTGCGGAGCTTTCTCGCAGACCTGGTAGAAGCTGATGCGGATGTCTGCCGGCGGCTGCGTGGTGCGCGGTCGTTCGGTCCGGGACGTCGGGGACGGGGCCGCGAGCGATGCGGAGGGCGAAGGCGTCAGAGACTCGCGCTTCCCGCTTCTCGACGTGTGCGGCGCCGGTCGAGGCTCCGGACGGTAGGGGTGCGGGGAGGCCGGCGACGGCGTCACGACGGGCGCGGAGACGACGTCAGAGAGCCGAGGAGTCGGCGTCTGCGCGTCGGGGGCGATGGCCACGGCCACGGCCGCGACCGTGGTGACGGATGCGGCGACAACGGCCGCGCGGAAGGGGAGCCGGGAGGGTCGGCCCGTGTGGGCGAGCTGCGGCCTCGGACCCGCGTAGTACCGCATGAAGCTGAGGGAGTCAGCCGCCCTGTATGTGGCCAACTGACGCTGAGCTTCGTCGCCCAACAGCTCGTACACCTTCGTGGCCGTGACGCCCTGGCGGTGCGTAAACCGCCAGACGTCGGGTCGGATCTCTTCGGCGTAGACGCGGATGTTGTCGGCGTCTCGGCTCTTGTAGACCGGGAATGCCACTGTCCCTCCAGGTGGTTAGGTCGCTTCGAGTGCCCCGCCGCGGATTCGAACCGCGCGCCCGCCGGCACTGGGGGTGCCGGGTGAGTGGGCGATACCTAGACGGGGCGGGTTACTCAGGCGCTGCGGTCGATCAGTCGGAACAGTTGCTTCGTGACGATCTCCAGCCGGCCGAAGTAGTACGCGGCGCGCGACGGGTCCGCTCCCATCTCGTCAACGATCTCCTTGTAGCGCTGGCGCAACTGCTCCAGCTCGTCCGTGTCCATCGCTCCTCCTACGGCCTGGCCGCTCAACACGGGCAGGCCCTTGTGTGTACGCCCCTGTGTGGGCGTTTTGGCTAGGCGTAACGGACCTCGACGACGGGGCGCTTGTCGTCGCCCTCGTAGCGCACGGTGCGGCTCCAGCAGGGGGCGCAGAGTCCGACAGTGCGTCGGGTCGGCTCTCCCGAGCGGTTCACGATGCGGTGGGTCTCTGAGTCGGCGGCGAACGCCATGCCAACGTCGCGGCAGCACGCTTGGCACTCGTACTCGCTCCGCCGGAACACCGTCGTGCCGGACAACGAGAGCGCGGGTTCGGCAGCCATGGCGGCGTCCGTCCGGTCGTACCGTGCGCGGGCAACACGGCGGTTGTGCTCGTAAACAGCCCGCTCCAGTTCACGCTTGCTGCGGTACAGCCGCATGGCCACGAACTCTGCCGTCTGGTCGCTGCGCATCTCGGCTCCTCCTTTTGGCTAGCCCCGGAGGGCGTTTCGGCTAGAGCAAGTGGCTCACGCTGTGACGCGCGGCAGCACGCTCGACCGCACGCACGCCCTGAAGAGCGGTCTTGCAGGGAGTTCCGAACTCGTTGTCCGCGACAGGGGTCGCGCTCCAAGCGTGGAGTCGCCACACCCAGCCGCTACCCCGTGGGTTCGGCTCCACGATGGCGTACACGTCACCAGAGCCCACCTTGTAGTGCATGAACGCGTTCTCGTCGGCGTTCACCGCACTCCACGAGTCAGGAACGGCTCGGAGTGCACCGATGAACTCGTTGCCGTAGATGTCGGTAACCGTGGCCATTTCGTCCCCTCCCCTGGGGCGCCCCGTGCGAGGCGCCCCGTCAGTTCCTTGCGTGACTCGACTATGGCACAGATATGTCGGCCACCACAACCCCCTTAGGCAAGGAAGCGTGAGTCGACTTGCGCTCCTACTCGCCGGCCAGGAACTCCGCCAGGCGGAGGAGGTCCGCGGCCGTGTGCGGGGTGTCGGCGAGGAGGGACTTCGCCTTCGAGACGAGGGCCTCACGCCCCGGGCAGGCCGGCGCCGGTTCCGACACCTTGCGGACCTCCACGGCCCACACCTCGCCCGCGTCGTTCGTGTCGACGAGGTACGGGAGATCGTCTTCGTCGATGGCCGTGACACGGCCCGTCAGCCCCTCGTACTCGCTGCTGTACGACCGGTACTTCACGATCTCGACGAGGTCACCGACCTTGACGAGGCCGCTCTCCGCGTCCGCGCCGGCGTCGGCGAGGAGGTTGCGGGCGAACTCGGCGAAGTCGTCGGGGCGTACGTAGATGTGGTTCGAGATGTCGGAGCGCATCTCCAGACGTACGTCCCCGTCGGCGTCGACGATGCCTGTGAGGGTCTCGTCGCCCGAGACGCGGCAGGTGAGGGTGTACTCGGCCATGTTCTCTCCTCTGTGGGTAGCTGATGGAGCGTGAGTCGACTCACGCTCCTCGGATCAGAGCTGTTCGACGGAGATTCCGTCGGCCGGCGTTGAGTCGGAACGGGACTCCACCGCGTACATCACGTCGTCGCCCCAGAGGGCGGCCTCATCGGGGCGCACGCCGGAGAGGTCATAGTCGTCGAGGGAAGGAAGTCGGGTCATGGTCGGTGCTCCAGTTCTGTTGTAGGTGTGTGACTCACGCACAGATGCCGTGATCGGCAGCCACGCGTCGGGCGGACTCGACGCCACGGGACCTGAGGCGACGCAGGGCGGCCGGGCGGACGCTCAGGTCGGCGCACGTTTCCCGCTCGTCCTGCTGCGTCATCCCAACGCCGTAGAACGCACGCAACGCGAAGGACTGGCGCGCCGGGATCTGCGTCATGAGCCAGCGGGCCAGGTCACAGCGGCGCCCGGCGTCGGCCGCCTCATAGGAGGTGTCCGGGATGACGTCGGCGAGGGTCATCTCGTCGTCTCCGGTCGACGTGCCCGGCCCCGAAAGCGGCCGGTCGAGACTTTCGGCGTCGGCCAGTGCCTCCACCACGGACACGAACCGCTCGCGCTCCATGCGGTTCTTCGGGTTGCTGCATGTGGAGAGCGTCTGCCACGCCTCCTCGACGTCGCCCTTCGCGCTCCACAGCGCCCGCTTGACGCGCAGGACGGACGTCGGGTCGACGGTCAGGGCCGCCGAGGACCGGACGGCTTCCTCCATGATCCGGCGACGGGCCGCCTGGAAGACGAAGGAGGAGAGCTTGGCGGAGGAGGCATCCGTCCGGTAGTCCCGCACGTGCTGAATGAGAACGGCTCGCGCTTCCTGGAGGAGGTCCTCCGCGTCCTCGCGGCTCGCTCCCGGGGCAGCGGACCGGATCATGCCGGTGAACATGGGGTCGAACGCTTCGACGATGGCCCACATGGCGTCGGAGTCGCCCGCCTGCGCGGCCGTGATCTGCTCGTCCGTAACCTCGATGCGGGCCATTCGTTCTCTCCTCTGTGAGTGCCTTGCGTACTTGGGTTATGGGGCGCAGACGGCCGGATGTGACGCGAGGGTGTGAGTAATGCATGTGACCTGAGTCACACAGTGATGGAGGTATGAGAAAGCCCCCGTCCCGCGTGGGAACGGGGGCCGTGAGGAGTGTGAGTCGACTAGCGCTTGTCAGGTGGTGAAAGGATGTACCGGGAGTCCGGCCGACTCCGCGATGGTCACGTCAGCCACGGCGACCGGGCACTTCTCCCAGCCGGCCAGGCAGTACAGGGCCGTCGCGGTGGCCCACTGAAGTACGGCCGCGTAGGCGGGGACACCTCCGAGGAGCCCTGCCGCTTCGGCGATTGCGCCCACCTCGTCGTCAGTGCTCTGCGGCCCTGTTACAATGATCAACTTTCCCCCTGGGTGGAGGACGCGTCCTCCCCTTCCCAGTGGGCCAGGGCGCGATCCATGGATGCGGAGACGCCGCGAACCACCGCTATTGCGTACGGCAGTTGGTCAGCGCCGTTCTTCAGTTCTGCTTGAAGAGCCCCACGGCGTTCGCAGATCGCCGTGTCCTCCGTCGGGCGGTTAGGTCCGTGCGTCGCCTGCCGGCCCGTTCCGTCCGCATCCACTCCGGGCCGTCGGCGACCCGGCATGGTTACTGCGTCGCCGTACGCGGTGACGAACTGTCGAATTTCGGTCACTGCTCGCTCAAGAGCGTCGAGGAAACAGACCATCCGTGCTGCATTTTCGGCGTGGTCAGGACTGTAAGTCACACAACCTCCACAGGCAATCATCGTGCGGCCGGATCCAACCCCCTCATAGGTACGCTTTGTTGGGGATAGTCCGGTTTCCAACTTCAGGGCGTCCACCCCGTTTATGTCGGTCGACCAATTTCACCTGCGGTTATGTCGGTCGACACACCCCGGAGTGGCTGGTTCCGTTGTTACGAAGTCGTTACCTCGTGAAGGAGTCATGGAGGCTCGTGTGGCGCCTGACGGACCCGCTCCGTGACCGCCTGGTCGTCGTCAGTGAGGCATTGACCAGCGGTTTGTGACAGCCAGTCAGCCACCTCAGTAGAGCCTTTCGACCTATTGCACTCGTCGCACGCGGCGGTCAAGTTGAACCACTCGTGAACACCGCCGGCCGCAAGCGGACGAACGTGGTCCACCTCTGCTACAACCATCCGGCCAAACGAGGCGTCACAGTAGGCACAGGACCACTCGTCGGTGTCCTCCCACCGTCGCAGAACGTCACGGCGTGACGGGTGAAGCGGTGGCTCCGGAGGGCGCAGAAGGGGCAAGGTGCGCATGGGACGTGGTACGGACCGCACGGCGGAGGGACGGAATCCCGCCACCGTGCGGGCAACTGCGGTCTTCCGTCCGAGCGTTGGGACCGCAGACCGGGCGGACGTCACGCTGCCAGCCCAACGCGTTCGTACCACTCGTCTTCACGTGCGCGGAGCGCCTCGTCGTACTTACCGTCAGGGCCCTTCATGTACAGGGAGCCCCACGACCGGCCACCGACCTCCGGGTCCGTGTCCAGAGGGACGCCGAAGAAGTCCATCCGCATGGCCTCCCCGACCTCCCGCGCGACGTCGTCCGCCACGTCGGCCGGTGCCGATCCGAGGCATTCGTCATGGATCGGGAGGAGGAGGTACTCCGTCAGACCCCGGTCGTGCATGTTCAACAGGGCCTGGCACAGGACGTCGCGCGCAGTGCTCTGAACGGCGTAGTTCGTCGCTGCGTAGACCCGGTCCCGGTCCAGCGGCACGCGCCGGCCAGTCGGGGTGAGGACGACGTACCCGTTCGCCCGTGCCTCACGCTGGATCCGGTTCGCGTACCGGCGAATGCCGGGGTACACGCGGTCGTAGGCTGCAATAGCCGTCTTAACCTCAGCGATCGGGGCGCCGGTCTGCCGGGACAGTGTCGTCGATCCGCCTCCATACACCTTGCCGAAGCCCACGCCCTTGCCCATCTTGCGGTGCGCCTTCGTGAAGTCGGGACCCCAGATGAGTTCGGCCGTGAAGTCGTGCAGGTCGCGCCCCTCCGCGATGGCCCGCTTCATGGTCTTCTCGTCCGCCAGGGCCGCCAAGACACGCATCTCCACAGCGCTGTAGTCGACGGAGAAGATCCGGTGCCCAGGGTCAGCGAGCAACGCGCGGCGAATCGTCCAGTCTCCCGACGGGAGTTGCTGGAAGGGCGGACCGGAGATGGACATGCGCGCGGTCCGGGCCTGGAGACTGTTGATCTTCGGGTGGATGCGGCCGTTGACGTCGAGCCCATCGCGCATGGGCAGGGCGTACGACGTCCGCCACTTCCCCGCTCGCTTGCTGTGCAGCACAGCGTCGGCGAGCGGGTTCGGTGTCCGCGTCCCGCGCGGCTGCCACTGCTGATCCAGGTCGGCCAGGTCGAGGAGAACGGACTTGTCCACCTTCAGGGCGCCGCTCGCCGTCTTCTCCGTCAGCCGCTCCCCCATGCCGACGAGTGCCTCCGCGACCTGCTTCGGGGCATTGACCGACGTCACGCCGTACTTCGCAGCCTTCGCCGCGTGGAGCTGCGCCTCCTCGTCCAGCCGCTCGACGAGGCCGCGGACGTAGTCCTGATCGACCAGCATCCCGCGGCGCTCCATGAGCGCGCAGACGTACATGACGCGGTGCTCAAAGTCCACGAGTGCCTGACGGACACCGACCCTGCGAAGCCGTTCGACGCCGATGGGAAGCCACCGGGAAACGAGGATCGCGTCAAGGCCGGCGTACTGGAGGTAGGTCGGGTGGTTGATGTCGATCTTCCGCCACCCCGTCGCCTTCGTCTCGCCGATGGAACGGAAGACTGCGGTCAGGTCTTCCTGCGTGTCCGGCGCCGACGGGTCGACGTCCCTCGCGCACAACTCCTTCAGCTTGAGTCCGTATCCGCCCTCGTGTCGGGGTCGCGAATCGAACAGATGCGCGATAATCTTCGAGTCCGTCACCTTGGGAGCCAGCGTCGCCAGCGGCACCCCAAGGTGACGGTCCAGGACGAGGAGATCGAAGGTGGCGTTGTGGAAGACGAGACGGGGCAAGGCATCGAACGCCCACCGGGCGGTGTCCGCGGTGCGGTCACTAACTTCTGTCTGAAGGACCCATGCGTCCCGCGCGTCGCCGAACTGCGCGGTTCGGAGGCGGTACGTCGGGCTGAAGGTGTCCAGGCCCGTGGTTTCCGTGTCCGCCCCGATCATGACGCCGGCGTGCGCCTGACGCTCTGCCCACCGACGGAACTCGTCGAGGTCCGCGGCCGTCTCTGGGACGCGGGTCATCGTCTCTTCGCCCGCGATGGTGTAGGGGAAATACTTCACAGCCCCATCACCTCCGCCCGCTTCTTTGCGACGCGCTCCGCGTGGGACTTACGGGCGCGCTCTTCCTGCGACAGGTCCGCGACGGTCGCCACGGTGAAGTTCAGCGGGCGCCCCACAGACATGCCGGTCGTGTAGACGTGTGTCGAGCACTGTCCGTCGTACTCCGACGCATCACGCACGGATACCGACGACCACTCACGCTCTACGTCTCCAGTCGTCGCGTCGATGCGGGTCCAGAGCTTCAGGTCGTGACCCGGAATGAACTCCGGCCCGCGCGCCGGGTGCGGCTCCACCTCACCACCCACCGTGTCCGCGTACCGTCGCGCCGCCAACTCATCAAGGAAGACGCCGCGGATCCGGTAGTCGCTGTACTCGCCCGACGTCACGACGTAGGCAGTCTGCTGGTCACTCATGCTGCGTTCTCCTTCGTCTGCCCGAAGATGTCCGTGTCCGTGGCGGGCTCGTCGTCCGCCGGCTCTGCGCTCTCCACCTGAAGCTCCATGTCCGTCTTCAGCCGGAGCCCCTCGAAGCCCCAGCGCCCGCCCTTCTTCGCCTTCGGGAAGCCACGGCTCTCTAGCTCGACGCCCAGCGCCCACCCGGAGAGCACTTCCTTCCGGCTCAGCCCCGCGTCCTGCGCCCACTCCGCGTAGGCGCGGCGGATGGCCATGGGGGCGACGCGTGCGCCCTCCTCCTTCACACACCGGGCGACGAGGAACTCCTCCAGTCGGTCTTCCGACTCGCGGTAGTCCTGTGTCGCCGCCTGGACGGAGGCGGGTTCCTGGAGGCCGTGTGCGTACCACTCCATAGCGCCGCGCACGGCCCACGCGAGGATGCCCTCCGCCTCCTCCCGGAGTTTGGCGGGGAGAGACGGGTCCGCCTTCGAGCCGCGGAAGGTGGCCTCGAACGGAACGAGTTTGACCCTGCGCCAGATCCCCAAATCCTGAGACAGGATGGCGGGCTTGTAGTTGCCGGCGACGAGCAACAGGAACGACGGCACGTAGGTGAAAGGGTTCTGATTCAGGAACCGTGCCGTCACCGGGTCCCCGCCCGTGAGCTGCTTGACGAGTGCCTCCGCAAGGCGGCTGTACTTCTCAGTCTCGCTCGCCGTCACGAGTCGTGCCCCTCGGAGAGAGGCAAGCTCCGGTGACGCCTGGCCAACGGCCGTGCGCTGCTCGAACGTGCTGAACTCCGTCGACTTCGTGATGCCGCGGAAGACGTACAGAGTCGCGTCCAGGAACGCGCTCTTCCCGTTCGCTCCGCCCCCGTGGAGAAAGGCGAAGCACTGCTCGCACGTCGACCCGGTGATGCCGTAGCCGACGAGGCGCCGCATGTACCCGGGCAACTCCGGATGATGGGGGAATATCTCCGTGAGGAACTGCTCCCAGCGTGGAGCCCGTGCGTCCGGGTGGTACGCAACGTCGAGCCGCTTCGTGATCATGTCCACTGGGGTGTGCGGGTGGATCCGCCCCGTGCGGAGGTCGACCGTCCCGTTCGCCACGGACAGCAACTCCGGACGGGCGTCGAACTCGTCGGCCGACGCAGGGACGCCGGGGACGCTCGGGAGTTCCTTCAGGATTCCGTCGATGTGCTTGTTGGTGAGCGCCTTCAGCGCAAGCTTCCGCTCGAAGTCGCTGCCCTCCGCAATCATCTCGGCGCCCATCCGGTGAAGCGCCTCGCGTACGGCGTGCGGGGCCGGTGTCCAGATCGTTCCGTCCCAGACGAGAAAGCCCAGCCCACGGGCGTAGCGCACTCCCCCGCCGGCGCGTCGCATGTAGTCGCGCAGCCGCACGGCCAGGCCGACGTCTGTGCTGTCGAACATCTCTCGCGCGGAGGCGGACATCGCCTGAAGGGCTGTGTCCGTGTCCTGTGTGTCGACGTCCGTCGAGGGTGCAGGGGCGGAGACGGGAGCCTCCAGCTCTACGACGGCCGCCGCACGCACGGCACGGTGCAGCTCCGCGGGGAACGCGTCTGGGGCCCGCTCCCTCCACGCGGTCAGATCCTCGCCCGGGTTGGGGAACGCGAGTCGCCTCACGATGGTGCCGTCCGACTCGACGAGCGCCTTCGCGAGCGCCCTCGTCCCCCGCTCGCCCGCGCTGTCCGGGTCGAAGGCCAGGACGACGTCACGCCCGGCGAGGTGCTTGACGAGTTCCGCGAGAAGGGCCGCGTTACTGGCCAGCGCAGCGCCGCGGATGACAAGCGCGTCGTAGCCGACGCCCACGGACGTCAGACCGTCGCCCGGACCTTCGGTGATCAGGATCGTGTCGTAGCCCGTACCGGCCCGCAGTACTCCGTACTTCGACCACGTCCGACCTTCCACGTTCGTCAGGGACATCCACCGGGCAGGACACTTCTTCGAGATGTCCCGGCCCTGGAGTCCCCGAACCACGCCGTCGAAGCCAACGAGCGGGACGGTGATGCGGGGGTAGCGGGTGAAGGAGCGGGACAGCCACGGCTGAGACCGGGCACCCGGTGCGCAGTACCCGACGTCAAGGTCACCGGCCACGTCCGCCGAGATGCCGAAGCGATCGAGGATGTAGGCGCGTGCTGCCTCCGCGTCGTCACCCGCCAGGGCGGATGACGTCTCGTCGACGAACGCGCGGAGTCCGGCGATCTCCGCGACGCCCACGGCCTCCGCCGGCTTCGCGCTGACGGTCGACGCTCCCAAGTCGTTGACGACGTCGAAGAGGTCCGCCTCACGAAGCCGTGCCTCGTCGAGGATGGACAGCTTCTCGCACCCTGCGCGGCAGACGAGGAGGAGCTTCCCGTCGTTTTTAAGCGTGAGCTTGAGGGACGGAGTCCGGTCGTTGTGCGCGGGGCAGAGCGCAAGGTAGCCGTCGTGCTCCTCCTCCACGCCGTCCAGTCGCCCCAGGATCTCGGACAGTCGCAAGGTCTCTCCCCTCTCGTGCATGCGGAAGGGGACGCCCCCAGAGGGACGTCCCCGGCGTTGTGCTGCGATAGTGCGTCGGCCCAAAGCTGTTAGGCGAGCGCATATGAATGCCGTAGCATCGGTGACTCGCGTTACCTGCTACTCAGCAGCCCTCACGCTGCCTCCCGTAGCTCCTCGTCGATGTCGTGCCACCTGTCGAAGTCGGCGTCCTGGAGCGCCTCCTCCATGATCTTCAGTCGGTTGATCAGTCGCACGTCCGTTCGCACGTCGCGCACGACGTAGCCGTCCGCCACGCCCTTCATGCGTCGTTTGACGACCGCGCAGCCGAACGGTTGACCGGCGTGGATGGCCTCCCGGTTGGCCTGCGCGATGTAGTCGGCGAGAGTGATCGTCTTCTCCGCCTTCGCCTCGACGGCGTGGAGGTAGTAGCCGGCCAGGTCGCCAATGTCACGGGCGCCCATCTGCACGTTGCGATGGACGCCCGGGTCGTGGTGCTCACGCAGGTAGGCGACGAGTGCCGACTCCCACGCGGTGCCCTTCTGCTTACTCGGATTGCTCGATGTCCTCACCTCTCACCCAGACTTCGACAAGCTTCAGCTCGCCGTCGGTGTCGACGATTTCGGGCTCCGACTCGACGCGCCAGGCACGCCCGCCGTACGTCAGTCGGCCGTCGCTCTTGCGGGCACGGCCCTGCGTGCTGTCCGCCATGTCTCCACCTCTTCCCCGCCCCGGCGACGACGCTGTCACCGTGCATGTATCCATCCGGCTTACCCGGGAGGATGGTGTTTGAGACACCTAACGAGAGAACAGGTGTGCGGGGCACGGGCATGCACGGTACCTGCACAGATGTGACCGGGAAGTGGCCGAACGGTCACGCCGCGACGAGCAAACCCCCGCCCCCTCCGCCGGCGTCGACGAGGCGGAGTCCACAGGGTGCGCCGAACTCTCCCGACTCGATGACGCCGTCCCCGCCGAACTCACGGAGTAAGGCCACGCGGTCGGACGCGTCGATGCGGTCGGCGTACGGACCCCAGATCTTGCCCTCCGGGTAGCGGAAGGCGCTCACGGTCTGGACTACTCGGAACACTGCGTCCTCCTCGTCGTCGCCTCCGTTGGCGACTGTTTGTTCGCGGCCTAACGGCTGTCGTAGGATCCAGACCGGAGAGGGCGCCGCAAGCACGCGCCAGCTCAGGACTTTCACCTGACTAGTTGTTCGGTCTTGCGCGTAGTTTCAGCTAGCCCGTACGTAGACCAACTATGGTTTCCGATCTCAACGAAGACACCCCGCGTACACCGGGGGCGCAGTCGGCGGGCGCTGCGCTTGACAGGCATCCGCCTGCCTTCGTTGAGATCTTCGCGTTCTGCGGAGTCTCTCGGAAGCGGCGGCTGACACCGTCCGGGAGGCGGGATGTGGGCCGTTCTGGAGCAAGTGGCCCTGGCTGCTCCGCAGATCTTCCTCTGCGTCATCGTGTCGTTCGTCCTCATGATCCTTCTGTCGCTCGTCATAGCCCTCCGCAAAGCGGAGGCATCGGAGCGGCCCGAGATCATCAGGGCGCTTGCTGACCTGATGGCGTTCTGGAAGAGGCGGTGAGCCCCAGCCACACCACGGCGACGACGAGGGCCAGCGCGGGGATCAGAACCGGAAGGTAGGTCAGGATCGTCAGGAAGTCGCCAACGCTCCTCACCAGATCTCCCGAATGATCACGATCGCCTCGCCGTTGTCCAGCTCGTCTACGGCGTCGATGATGGCGGAGGCTGCCATCAGCTCTTCGCCCTCCCGCAGGCTGTGAAGTTTGGTCCCCTCGTGTACGGGCGGGATGACGAACTCCTCCCGCTCGCCGTCACGGCGCTCTGTCGTGACCTTGTGCACGTTGATGCGGCTCACTCGGACTCCTTCATCTCCTCGACCGCACGGCCGACGACGCGCGGAATCAGGTCGCGCAGCTTGTTGCGCTTCGTCAGCCCCGGATCCTTCGCAAGCCACAGCAGTTGCTCAGCCTCCGCGGCAGTGAGATAGAGGCAGATCGGGTGCACCTTCCGGCGCTTGAAGTAAGCCCTCACTCTGCCTCCAGCTCCCTCATGAACTCCTCCGTCAGCCACGGCCACGAGGCGTAGACGCTGCGCGCGAAGGTGAATTCCACGGGCTCCGCATCGGGGACGGGGCGGACGATGACGGTGTCCGGTTCGCGGATCACTGGACGTCGCTCCACTCCGTGTAGGCGGACTGGATCTGCGCCGACTGCACCCACTCCTGTTTCGCGTACGCGGTTCGCTGCCCGCGGGCCGCTCCGATGCTGTTGAACGGGCCAAAGAAGCGGACGGTCTGACCTCTGTGGTCAGGGGTGTGGCGCGTCACCTTCAACCGGTAGACGTCGTCATCGTCGCCAACCATCTGGCGGGCCATCAGTCCTCCTCCTCGTCGCCCCAGTAGTCGCCGAACGACAGTTCGCTGTCGACCTCGCCGAACACGTAGTGAACCCACCGGGTCTCCACGGCCTTGACGTCCGGGTCGGCGCGAAGGTCAGCAACGGTCTTCACCACGTCG
This sequence comes from Streptomyces sp. bgisy159, assembly GCF_057707805.1. Classification (NCBI taxonomy): domain Bacteria; kingdom Bacillati; phylum Actinomycetota; class Actinomycetes; order Kitasatosporales; family Streptomycetaceae; genus Streptomyces; species Streptomyces sp. bgisy159. Next base: position 17,450 of record NZ_JBYIQX010000046.1, read on the forward strand.
TCCGGGTAGATGTCGTCCTCGTTGCCGCTCTTCCAGCGGATAGAGACGTGATAGGTTCCGCCGTCGAAGACGCCCATCAGAGGTCCCCCTTCGCTGCGCTGTACGCCAGGTCCATGGCGTCGCGCACGTCCCGGCTGCTCAGCTCCTCGCCGTAGGCGCACTCCCGCAACTCCGTCTGAAGGTGCGCAACATCGTTCGCTGCGAGAGAGCGGACGAGCGCCTCAAGCTCCTCGACGAACCCCGCTTGTCGGTATGCCTTGTCGCCCCACCAGTCGGCGAACTTCTCCCAGACGGCCGGCGTTATGCGCCGCTCCTCTTCGTCTCCTGAGATGACCATTACCTCTCCTCTCGTCTCATCACAACCACCTGCGCACCCCGTGCCAGCGCCACCCCGGCTGCCTCCCAGTACTTCGGGAAGTCCTTCCGGCTCGTCGCTGCGGGGCGGATGTAGACCAGGTCTCCCGGGCCGGCGTCACGGACGTCGCCCAGAGCGGGGGCGTTCGCGTCGTCGATGACGTGGAAGGCGCTCACTCGATGCCGCTCAGATCAGCGGACAGCTTGCGCGCGTCGTCGATGTCTTCGACGTCCCCGAAGTTGTCGATCAGTCGCAGTCCCGCGCGAACGAGGTTGAACTCCCGCCGGCTCAGCTCGATGACCACGGTCTCCGGCTCACGTACCTTCGCCATGTTCCGTCTCCTCTCTGTCCTCCTACGCCCAAAGCCCCCGGGCCACGTGGGCACCGGGGGCTGAGGAATGTGGGTCAGACGCGGGTGAGAGGGCCGTACTTCTCGATGGCCTCCGGAAGGGTGAAGCCGCACCACCCGTAGGGCACGGTCGGCGTGCACTGCGCCTGCACAACCGACGAGTCCTCCGGGTTGCGGCGGAGTGCCCAGTAGTCGCCGTCCTGGTCGCGGTACCGGGCCGACAGGTCGTAGACCACGCCGTCGTGGACGGCCACGGTGTCGGCCGGAACCTTCTCGAAGTCCTGCGGGCGGAACGTCCACTCGCTCATGCGTGCGCCGGGGCCAGCGTTGACCTTGATGCGGAACTCGTCCCAGAAGTCGTCGGTGCACGCCGACTTCACCTCGAACAGATCGCCCGCCTTGACGTCGGCGTGGTAGGCGTAGTCCTCCAGGATCCTGACCACGTCGCCGACCTTGACCGGCTCGTCCGCGGCCTCCGGCTCGACGGCCGTCAACGAGTCAGCGCCGTTGTGGCCGACGCGGCCGTCCTCCTCCTTCGTGGCGTACCACTCGTAGTCGCCGTCCCGGAACGGGCCCGCTTCGATGGTGTAGGTGGCGCCGGAGTACCGGCCCTTGACCTTGTCGCCGACGGCGAACGTCGCGGCCGGGGTCAGCAGGGAGCCGGACACCGTCCGGTGGTGGCCGTCGTCCCCTTTGAAGAAGTACCCGCAGCCGCCGGGGGTGTCGTACGGGCCGTACACGATCTCACCGCGACCGAAGACGGAGTTGACCACCTTGTCGCCGACCTTGAACGTCATCTTCTCTCCTCCGTGAGTGGCTCATGTGAAGGCCCCCGGATCGTCGGTGTCCGGGGGCCGTGCGGTGGGGTGGTCAGGCGGTGACGCGGGTGAGGGGACCGTATCCCGCCGCGACGCTGAAGGAATCGCCGTCGTACTCGTCCCGCGGCTTGCTGCCGATCAGGCCGACGACCTTGTCTCCGAACCGCGCGAACTCCCACACGTCGCCGTCCCGGTCGCGGTACTTTGCCGACAGGTCGTACGGCACGCCGTCGTACTCGTAGACGTCCTCGTCGGTGACTCGCTCGACGGCAACGCAGTTCCAGCGGCCGTTCAGATCACCGTGCCTGCCCCGACCGTCGCCGAACTCGACTTTGAAGGCGAAGTAGTTGTCCGGCGCGCACACCTCCACAACGGTGCCCACCCGACCGTTGAAGCGATGCGCCCCGCCCCCGTCGTCATCCGTCACTCGCACCCGGTCGCCGACCTCGATCGGTCGCTCCGCCTCAGCCTTCCGCATCACGCTCGCAAGCGCCGTGAAGGTGCGGACGTCGTCCGGGTCGGCCGGCTCGTCGACGAGCTTGACGACGTAGACGTCTCGGTCGTCGAAGGGGCCGTACTCGACGGTGGCCTTCGCGCCAGCGCGGGTCGTCAGAGCGACGACGTCGCCGACGGCGAACGCCGGGGTGGTCGGGATCTCGGAGAGCACGTCAGGGGTGACCACGACCTCTCGCCCGTTGTCCTGACGGACGAGGTACCGGGTGTCTCCGAACAGGCCGGTGTACGGCCCGTAGGTCACCTCCACCTCTCCGCGGACGTCGTGCTTGACCTTCTGCCCTACCTTGAACGTCTCCGTCACTTGCTCTCCCCCTCGTTGGTGTCGGCGATCACGACGACGTGCTCAGCGCTGACGGTCCGGACGGACGTCGTCTTGCGCGCGATGAAGCCGGAGTCCCGGCCCGTCGGGCGGACCTTCAGCATCGGGACAACGCGCCCGGTCCGCCGGTTGGTCTGCGTCTCCAAGACGATGGCCTCCGAGTTGCGGACCCGGTTTCCCTGGCGCGTCGGGTACGCGATGACCACGCCGGGGCGGATCTCCGCCCCCGTGAAGTCGGTGAGACGGGCTTTGCCCATGTCAGCTCTCCTCCGTGTGTCCTTCTGTGAGTTCCTCGTGCAGCCGCTCCCGGAGGAAGCGGAACGCCTCGTGCGCTTGCTGAGGACAGACCCCGTTACCGATACGGCCGATCTGCTCCTCACGCGTGAGGTCCGGAACGTCAGTGACCCACCCGTCGGGTAGGCCCATCATCCATTCCGCGAACTTCGGCGCGAGCTTCAGCCCACCGCGCGGCCCGCGCATGAGGGGGACGGGGGCCTGCCGCCCCATGAACATCTCCCACCGGTACACGCACTTCGCGAACGGCCCCCACCACTCCGCAGGAGTGTGCGGTCCGTCATCCGCAACGTCGTCCGGGTCGACGTTGAGGAGGAATACCACTTCGTCCTCCAGCGTCGGCCCGTGACCGCCGGCCTTGCGCTTTTCGGGATGCTGCGCGGATCCGTTGTTGGCAAGGTTGGCGGTCGGCGTCTTGAAGATCTTCTCCGCCTTCTCCCTAGGGAAGAGGCGGGCGAGGGCGGTCACGAGGTCGTCACCGCCCGACCCTTCACGGGTCCGCTTGGCCAGGTCGGGGCCGCGCTTACCGTCCGACTCCATCGGCGTCGGCAAGTGTGGCAACGCAGAACCAGCGGTCCCGATGGTGCGGAGCCCCGATGTCGGAAGCTCGAAGAGCTGTCCACGCCGCGTCATACCCGATCTCGTGAAGCGATGTGAGCACTGCTGCTTGTCCCCGATTTCGGAGTGCTCCCACGTTCTCCAGGTAGACGTGTCGGGGTCGAAGAATCCGTATGCCTTCGGCGATGTTGAACCAGATGCCGGAGCGCTCACCCTTGATTCCCTCCCGTCGACCGGCGTTGGAGATGTCCTGGCAGGGGAACCCCGCCGTAATGGTCGTGATGTCCTCGTCGAGGAGGACGCCCCAGTTCTGGTACCGGACGTCGCCGATGTTCGGGGCGTCGGGGAAGCGGTGCGCCATGACTCGGCAAGCGGCGCCGTGAACTTCAGCGACGACCGTCACCTTGTCGCCCGTCAGCGCCTCCACCGCGATACCCAGTCCGCCGTACCCGGCGCAGAGTTCGAGGATCGGCATGCGGTCACCCCGCTCGGAAGGACTTGATGACGACGCCCGCCGGGCCGTCGTTCTCCAGCCGCTCGACGGTGAGGTTGGAGCCGTCGCGCTTGAAGCCGCGGAAGTCCGGGTCCCAGAACGCGTAGTCGTCGTAGAACTCTTCCGCACCGTTCGTCGCGATCTTCAGTGCGGTCGCCTCGTCGCCCGCCCGGACAACGATCGCTTCGTACTCGTCGTAGTCGGTGTGGTCCGTCCGGGACACCAGGAACAGGGCCATGCGTTCTCTCCTCAGTGTGCGTAGAATCGTGAGAGACGCCCGCTCCTTCGCGCCGGAATCGTGAAGGAGCGGGCGTCATGCGGCGTCGCTCAGGCAGCCGCAGGGAGGTCAGCCGGCTCAGCGGCCTCGTAGGCGCCGCGGACCTTGATGACCGGCTTGTTGTAGCTCACCGTCTGGCCGGCGCGCGGGCCCTTCTGCGGGGTGTAAGTGACGTTCTCGATGGTCAGCGTCGCCAGGACCGGCGTGCCCTCGACGTCGTTCTCCTTGTCGCCGGCGTTGCCGTGCTTGTCCAAGTCGGCGAACAGCGGGCCGAGTGCCTCGACGAGCTTCCAGCTACCGGAGTTGAAGCGGAACTTGCCCAGGTCCGGGGCGTCGGCGAGCCGGAACTGCACGTCGACTGACGGCTTCGGCCCGCGCATCTTCGTCGCTTCGAGCTTGCGCTCCGCGATCAGCTTCGGGCAGCCGCACGACTTGCCCCGGTCCTCCTCCGGGCTGAGGTAGGCGAAGCCGTCGCAGTGGTGCGTCAGGCCGGCGCCCGGCATGAAGAGCTTGAAGGACGCGTCGACGCCGTCCGGCTCGATGATGATGCTGACGGTCTTCGCGTCGGTGAGGATCTGGAGGTTGTCCTCGTTGTCCGTCTCCCACTCCTCGACCTCACCGCCGAGGAGCTCGGCGATCTTCGCGGCGACGGTGGGGTCACCGGTCGTCACCCGCCACTCGTTCAGGGACTCCGGCTGCTCCTTGCCGCCGATCTTGACGAGGCGGCCGGACCGGAAGCGCCCGGCGAAGTCGTCGGAGAAGGACGAACGCTCCTTCGGAGCGGCGTCGGGGTCGGCGTCCCAGATGTTGCGGAGGTTGTTGGCCATGCGTGAGTACCTCTCGTAGGTGTCGTGTGCGTGGCTGTGTGCGGCCTCTCGGCCCTACACCCTTGTTATGGGGCGCAGATGACCGGATGTGACGCGAGGCGGACCGCGAATTTCAGTGAGCTGCGCGCCAGACTTCGCCATCCTCGTCGAAGCCGGCGAACTCAAGGCGAGGAACGTGAGTCGACTCGCGCTCGTCGAGGAGGGCGCGGAGACGGGTGATCTCCCGCTGCTTCAGCTCCAGTGCCTCCATGCCGAAGTTGGCTTCGTCGGCCGCGCGACGCCGGGCGGAGAGCCAGGCGAGGCGGTAACGGTCGCGTTCGCCGTGGATGCCGTCGTACGCGGTCACGGCGTTCTCCAGCATGGAGGCCCTGGTATTCACCTGGTCAACGTAGAGGGCGGCCCCGCTCACCTTGGCCTCCGAGACACGAAGGTCTCGGCTCAGCCGCTCGACCTCAGCCCGCAGACGTCCCGGGTCGCAGTGGTCGCAGTGACATGGACCCTCGTCGTAGTCGGGCGTCAAGCACTGCTCAGCCATGCGCCAGCCTCCACAGGTCCCGGTCCGTCGACGACACGCGCTTCGTCCCCAGCAGCCGCCACAGGTCCCCCGGTGTGACGTCACCCGGGAGCCGACCGTCGTCGAAGAGGTGGACCCCCGCACGGAGGTACGCCTCGTCGACGAGCTGAGAGCAGATGAGATGGCCCGTGTCGGCCACGAAGTCACGCACCCAGCGGGGCCGGATGCGGTAGTGCGCGAGTGCGATGGAGGCGTAGTCGAGGAAGCTGTACGGCGTCCCGACGAGGCCACGCGCAGCACCGCAGACCGACATGCGCTCCGCAGCCGTCAACGGGATCCGCCCCGTCGACCAGACGACGGGTTCGTTCGCGTCCTCCAGTGGGATCAGCTCCGCCCCGCCAGGCATGGCCTGGACGATCTGCCCGTTGCCGACGTAGACGTAGGCGTGCTGGACAGGCGCACCGTCGCCCACGAGGTACTGACCGGCGGAGACGAAGGCTCCGGTGAAGCCGCGGATCTTCGTCAGGGCGAAGTCGCCGGGCTGGGGGTAGGTGGTCATACAGCCTCCACGTTGAGTGATATGCGGAACTCGCGTTCGTTGCCGGGGAACGGGTCGCACTCCTCCACGCGCACGTGAAGGGCGTTGTCTTCGAAGCGCAGGGGTGTGAACCGGAGCTGCGGCCCCTCGTCGGGAGTGGTGTAACCCTTGATCCACTCCCCCAGCACATCAAGGGCGAGGTCGCGGACCTCCCCTTCAGCCCAGCCGCCAGGGGTCATCGGACCGCCTCCTCGCTCATGCCGAGCGCGTACCTCTGCCGGAACAGGCGGAAAGGCGTCGTGCGAACGAGCCGCAGGCCACGTCGCAGCCCGCGCGTCCTCTCCCGCGACTGCTCCAGCTCCCATTGCGTACGGGCGAGGAGCCTGTCCCAGTAGGTGAAGCGCTCGCAGCTCTCACACGCTGCCGCGCGGCCGTGCCAGGGGGTTTCGCGGAAGTCGGTGCGTGGCTTTCGGAAGTAGCAGCGAACGCACTTGAGGTGGGTCGTCATGCACTCACCTCCGGGTCGATCACGTCGGCCGCCATGTTGCAGTCGCCCATGTGGTCGTCTGTGTAGTCGCGGAGCCGCTTCGAATTGCGGATCCGCTCCGCGTTCAGATGCGACACGGCCGCGTGGTGGACGTCGATGGCGTCGAGGAGCGCGAGGTTGTGAAAGCCCTCCGGCTCCTCACACGCGGCGTCGATGATGGCCTGACGGGCGCCCAGCACCCTCGCCAAAGCGACGACTACGTCCCGCCCAATCTCCGGGCAGTCCTCCGCGGGGTGGCCCGTGCGCATCGTCTTGCATGCGGCCGGTGGGTGCTGGTCGCACTCGTCGCTCACGTTGTCCGTGTCGACGAGTCCGCAGAGAGCCAGCGCGCACGGGCACGTGGCTTCGATGTGGCCGGGGCCGTCGAAGGATCGTCCGATGTGCATCAGGTCGCCTCCGGGTCGATAAGGTCGGCGAGCTTGTATATGAGTTCGTTCTCCCGCTCGTCGCGCTCGTGCGGCCACGCCTCGTCGCGGAGCTTGTCCGCCAGAGCGTGCGCGTACTCCTTCAGCACCTCGTCGACCAGCCGCTCCGCCTCCGCGCGGTGCGCGTCCATGCGGCCCCGCCGGCTGACGGCGAGGAGGTTCGTCAGGGTGGTGACGAGGGTTCCGCGAGCGGACGTCGCCGTCGTTCCGCCCGGCTCGTAACGCCAGCACGCACGAGTGACAGGAACGAACTTGCTCGCGCAGACCCATCGGCCGTCGTTCAGCTTCGCTCCGTCGTCCTCACTGAAGGCGACGATGCGGTACTGCCGGTCGCCGTCTATGACGGTGTCGCAGAGCTGCGGATCGTTCATGAAGCCGCCTCCGGGTCGATCAGGTCTGCGGCTGCGTCGACGGCGAACCACCCGACGACGCTGTCCGTCAGGTCAGTTCTCTTCTCTCGCTGCCTCTCCGCCAGCGCGTGTACGAACTTCAGCGTCAGGCCGGCGCTCTCTGCGTACGTCGGCGCGTTGACCGCGCTCCAGAACGCTCCGCGGAGTTCCTCCGGCCACTCCGCGGGCGGCAGCGGGAGCCGGCAGGGCGCCTCCGGGTTCCGCGCGCAGGCGGGGCAGTCGCCGTCTCCGTTGGTGTCGTTCTCGCAGACGCTCCTCAACACCCCTGCACCTCCTCCGCCTCCGCGATCAGCGCCGACAGGTCGTCGCCGTTCATGCGCACCGTGGAGATCGTCTCTCCGCGAGCGTTACGCGTGTGGAGGTCGTACTCGATGCCAATGGGGGTGATGGTGACCGACGAGCCGTCGGCCGTGTGGATGGTGGTTCCGCCGTTGATCACTTGCACTCCTCGTACTCGGTAACTGACCGAATGGCCGACTCCCAGACGGCCCCGTGGTAAACCGTGCGGCCGTCGGCGCGGATGGCCACCCATCTGGCGTCGGGCCACACCTCGCCCGGGGCCGTCTTGTAGACCCGGTGCTTGCCGTTTCGAATGCAGCAACGACACGTGGCACTCATGCCTCGTCCGGCTCCTTCAGGGCTGCGTTCAGGTCGTCGATGGACGCCGTGCGCTTGCCGTCCAGTGCCTCTCGGAGCCGGCCGATCAGGGCACGGAACCGGTCACGCTCGGCGTCGAGAGACGCTTTCCACCCTCGCTCGCGCGACTCCGCGGCTTCCCGGTTCCACTTCAGGAGTTTGATCTCCGCGACCAACTCTTCGTGCGTCCATGACGCATAGGTGCTGGCAAACGCCTCCCGCTGCTTGCGCTCGCGCTCCAAGCGATCCACCCGGGCGCGCTCCAGGTCGTCCCAGACCGAGCCGCCGTCACCCACGGTCCCTGTCGGCGTGCTGTAGCCCTGCCCCGGTCCGGGAGCGCCGTCGACGAAGCCGGCCCAGCCTTCGGCTATCCAGCGGCCCAGCACTCCGTGAAGCTCCTCCACCTCGTCGCGGGTGAGCAGGAACGTGCGGCCTCCGCCTGTCGTCGGATGGAAGACGTTGACGAGGACGGTGTCACTCACCGGCGTCTTGTGTGTGGCTCCGACCGTGATCGCGCTGCGCCCTGCGTGCGTCATGTGTTCGTTGAGTGTGTGCATGCGGCTGAACAGGTACACGCTTTCTCCTCTCAGTGCTCCTACGCACTCAGCCCCCGGCGCCGTGGCAACCGGGGGCGAGGTGGGTCGTGTGTGGCTGGCGCTAGACGTCAGCGCCACAGACGTGGCACGGGTACTCCTCCATGTCGTCGTGGGAGCGCGGGCATTCGGTCTCCCCGCGGACGCCGGAGACTTCGGTCGGGCCTTCTTCGATCACTCCCCGCCCCCGCTGTCCCTGCTCGACGCGAGTAGCAGCAGGAGCACGACGAGGACGACGACCCCCGCTCCCCCGGCGGATCCGCTTACGCTGCTGCCTCCCACTTGCCGGCGTCGTTGTTGTCGAGCGTGACCTTGTAGACGTTGCGGGACTGGGAGTGGTAGACGCAGATGCCTTCAGGGTTGGGGAAGCCGGGGGCGGCAACGGAGCCGTGGTGACGGAGGTTCGTCAGCTCGTTCGTGATGGCCTCCTCGCTGAAGACACCCTCGTACGTCTTCGGCACCGGCCGGACGTGGACGCTCCCGACAGAGGCGTCCACGCATCCGTGCCGCTCCGTGTTGAAGAGGCTGAACCGCCGCTCGTTCAGCCCGTACCCCCGCTGAATCCCCCTCCCCCACCATTCGCCGAAGTGGAGGCCCTCGCCGAGGAGCCGGACGAGCGCCTCCGCGTTGTCGTACACCCAGCCGGCGAAACCGTAGTTGTCCGTCGTCTTGCCGGGGGTGATGATGCGGCGCCGGGACTGCGCGGAGACGGCCCACTTCACGCCGTCGACCTCCACCACGTGGAGGCTGCCGTCACCAGGGATGGACCGGATCAGCTCCGCCTCCCAGTCAGCGACAGTCGTCAGATGGATCGCGCTGTTCGTCCCGTCGATCTTCTCCGTCACGACGATGTCCCGGAAGAGCCGCTTCGTCTTGGGCCACTCGCGAAACTCGTGCATTCTCTCTCCTCCATGCATGCGAAGCGGGGCGCCCGGCGTGGACGCCCCGCGTGTGTGACTGGCGTTACTTGCGGCCGAGGATCCTCCGGGCGTACCCGGTCAGCATGTTCAGGCCGATGACGAACAGGACTGCCGTCCCGAAGCCGACCGCCGGCACGACGGCCGCCACGGAGTGCACGGCGCCCAGTACGAGCATGAGGAGCCACGCCTGAAACGGAAGGATCAGTAGGACGGCCAGGCACGCGCCCAGCATCGTGGCCGGGTTGCTCTCCCGCGTCACTCGTTCTCTCCCATCAGGAACCGCGCGAACGCGTTCATCGCGCTCACCTTGTCGGACAGCTTCACACCGTCCTGGTAGCCACGGGCGTTGGTGCTCATGGCCTCCACGTGCTCACGGGCGAGCTTCAGGGCGTCGGCGCGGGACATGGGGGCGGTCTCGGTGGTCTGCTGCTGCTTCGCAGCCTCCATGAGTGCCTGGACATCGCCGACGAGGCCCTCCAGGAGATGTGCTACAGCCGGCGGAATCTGCGCCTCATCGCCATGGTCGATGTGTCCGCCGTAGTTCACGCGGTCCCACAGGTCGACGATGCTCACTCGCTCTCCCCCTTCAGTCGCGTGATCTCCCGCGCCTGGCTGATGATGACGGCCTTCAGCTCGTCGGCGTTGTCCGTGTCGCTCTCTGAGAGCGCGCGTACTTGGTACTGCGCGTACTCCAGGCGGCGCTTCAGCTCCTCGCGCTCGCGCTCGGCGATGCGCAGTTCGCGGCGGATAGGGGCGGTGTCGTCCTGGCGCTCAGCAAGTTTGCGCCACAACTCCGCCTGTTCCCTGGCCTCGTCGCGCTCGTCGCGGATTTTGTCGGCCACGGCGACAACTCGCGCCATGTGGTCCGGGTCCCAGCGGTGCCCGTCGCCCTCGTCGATGTCGACACCCAGCACGTGGGCGACGTCAGCGACGACCTTGCGGGCGTGGCCACCGGACTCGTTCTCTGCGTAGACGGCTTCGAGGGCCACCTTCTCCAGCCCCGCCACAACTCCCAGCGCCTCCGCCTCCAAGGGGCTGTAGGAGCCGGGGCCGGACGCGTAGCGTCGCTTTGCTCGCTCGAACGCAGACATCATCTCGCCGACGATCACGCCGCCCTCCGCTGAGTGCCGGTGACAAATTCTCCACCGCTCGCGATGGGCTTGCCGACGACCCGCTTCTTCGTCACCGTCTCCCAGTCGAACGTGTGCCGCAGGGACAGGAAGTGGTCGAAGATCTCCCGGTCACACTTGACCGGGACGAGGCTCCAGCCCTCCGGGCGGACGTGGAGGACGGCTCCGCCAGCCATCTCCGGGACGGGGATGCTATCCCCGGACCCTGCCAGGATGATGCGGTCGGCGTAGCGGTAAGCGGAGAGCTGGAGCGCCACGGAGTCGTAGACCCGGGCGGACGTCTTCCAGTCGAGAATGACCGTCTCCCCGTCCACCTCCGCGATGGCGTCGAAGGATCCCGCGTAGCGGTGCTCGTCGCTCCAGACCGTCTCTTCGAGGTGGAGGAAGCGAGGCTGGATCTCCGCGAGGAACTCGCGGAACCAGCGCACGTGCGGCTTGACGTCCATGTGGACGTGCCGGTCGTGGACGACCTCCCCTCGGGCCAGGCGCTCGAAGTAGTCGTGCGCCGCGCTGCCCAGGTCCGTCGCCGCCTTGCTCTTCCGCCTGTGCGCGTTCTTGAGGTAGTCGACTGCGCCGGCCGGGTCGCGCTTGCACAGCTCCGAGACGACATCCCAGTTGGTGACAGCCGCCTCCGCGGACTCCTTCGCAGCCCAGAACGTGAGGTAGTCCTTCGGCAGCATGTTGCCGACGCTCGTCACGCCCGGAACCTTGACGCCCCCGTCGTCAGGATCGATGTAGAAGCGGCTCCCGCCGCGCTTGATCGTCGATACTCCGGCCATCCGGCCTCCCAGTGTCGTTGCCTACACCAGGGTTATGGGGCGCAGATGGCCAGATGTGACGCTGGCCGTCGAAGAACTTCCGCCTCCTCCGCCGTGGCCAGACCGCATGCCAAAGTGTCGAACTAACCCGTCTTTTTCTTTCTCTCTAACGCGCGTTAAGAGAAGTAGAAAGTAGGGGTTAGTTCGACACTTTGGCACTCAGTCTGTCCGGAGAGGGAGGAGGACGCCGGCCGACGGTCAGGAGCGCGATTTGGCCTGCGTCAGCTCCCGGAGGGCGCGGATGCGCTCCTCCATTGCTGCTAGCTGCTTGTCCAGCGTCGTGCGCTGCCCGCGCGTCATGTCGTCAGCGATGGCGCCCTCTGACATTTGCGCCAGGATGCCGCTCGCAACCTGTGCGAGGCGTAGTTGATCGGCCGTCGCCTTGACCTCCGCCCCCGTCAGAGTTGACGGAACTGCGTCGGCCTTCACCTCGCCGCGCGGCGCCTTCTCCGACGACTTCGCCGGCTTGGGCTGCTCCGCTGCTGCGATTGCCCGAGTAGCCCGGACGATCGCTGACTGCGTGGCGCGGTTGTCCTGGCCCCGCTCCAGGGGAGATTCCGGGAGGAGGCCGGCACGCTTCAGCTCACGTGGCGTGAGGTAGCGTCGCAGCGCGTTCCCGACGTGCCATCGGACGTTGCCTTTGATTCGCTTACTGTCAGGGTCGTCGTCGATGCCCGCCTGCCGGTACATCTCGTTGACCTTCTGGCGGTACTCGTATCCCTCGCCGCGCCAGTCACCCATCTGCCGGCGCAGGGCGAGCAGGGTGACGGCCACGTTCTTGTAGAGGATCGTCGTTGCGTTCTCAATGCGGACGATCTCCCGCACGTAGGTCGCGCCACGCGCGACGAGGGATTCCTCTGTCTCGTCCTTCAGGTCGTCCAGCTCAAGTTGCGGCAGATCCTTCGCCGACCCCCACGTGAGCGCAGTCGACGTCTCCCGACGTGCTACGTCCTTCGGACTCATCACGGCCTCTCCACGACGCACGGCTGCCCGGAGCACAGTACCGTGAACCACTGACATTGAGTAGACCCTACCGCACAGTAGGAGGACGCGATCATCACGACGTGAATTCCTTACCGCAAACACCGCAGATGACGGGCCCCTGTGCGGCAACAGTCTGTGACATGCGGAAGCTCCGCGGCGGGTCGCACTGGCACTTCAGCGTCAACCGGTCGACGCGCCCTGTCGTCGTCTTGGGCAGCTCCAGATGCGGAAGGGTGAGGGGGATGGCCTCTGTCAGTGCGGCGAGGCCGTCCGCATATCTCGTCCGGGCCTCCTCCGTCAGCTCCACGTCGGCATACCCGACGCCTGCACCCCGGGGTGCGTGAGGGGGCCATCGAAGCCCGACCTCGTCAGCGACGGTCAGGAATTCCCGGTTGTGATAAGCCCCGCGCATGGTGGTGTCCGCGATCTCACGACGCCACGCCAACAGGTGCGCGGCGTCGTGCAGGATCATGGTCAGCGTGGCGTCTGGCCCCGCCTGGAGGATGTCCACATTGATGACGAAGCCCGTGACGGTGCCGTCGTTGTCCACGGCCCATCGCTCCGGGCCATGGTCCTTTCTTCGCGAGGTCGGAGAGATGATCAGTCGTACGGGTGGTAGCTCCGGTACGTCGCTCCGTAGCCGCTCCCATAGGGCGGTCAGGGTGGCGAGTAGCGGGCCGGGTGAGGTCGGCATGCGCGCAGTGTAGGGGGTATGTCGGCCGCCCCAGTCAGTTTCAGGCAGGGCTGCGTGAGTCGACTCATGGTCCCCCAAACGCAAAAAAGCCCCCGCATCCCAGGTGGGACACGGGGGCTTGAGGTGTAGACCTATGGTGTGCGATGCATCACTCCGTCGGTGTGACTCGCTTCCTCGCCGACTCGCCGACGAGGATCGGCAGCAGGACGACGCCGACCGTCGCCGCCTTCTCCACGATGCCGGGGCCACTCAGGGCCGGGACGTAGAGCGCTGCGGCCGTCAGTGCGGCGACGAGGCCGGCACGCAGCCGGACGGGCTCCTGTGCGGCGAAGATCTGGAGCGCCACGTAGGCGCGGAGGGTGAGGCGGTGGACGTAGTCGAAGAGCGCGCGCATGAGTGCCTTTCGTTAGTGGACGTGGAGCGACCGGGCGGACTCCAGGGCGTAGATCTCGTCCCAGACTCGCCCGAGCTGGGCATACAGCTCCGGGAGGTCCTCGTCGTTGCGGACGAGGTAGCGGGCGTCCTCCGGGCCGAGGGATCGCTCCGACTCGTGGTCGAGCTGCGGAACGCCGGGGCGGTCGATGTGGATCAGGTGGAAGCCGGCGCGGACGAGGGAGGCGGCTTCGTTGTGGTACCGGACGTCGGTGATCACGACGGGGACGCCATAGTCGTTGATCTCCTGCGTCTTCTTCAGAGCCGCGCGCAGCCAGAAGTCCTCGTCGAGGGCTCGGATCGCGGCGCCGAACTCCTGGAGGATGCGGCGTACTTCGGGGTGTGCATCCTTGGCCCCCTCCCAGCCGAGGTCCGCCACGACAGTGGACAGGTCGACGCTGTAGTCTCCGTGCTCCGCCAGGTCAACGATCGGGTCCAGCCGGAGCGCCGCCTCCTTCAGCGGGTCGGCCAGGGCCACCCTGCGGTAACCGTGGCCGTCGACGAAGTACCGCCCCGCGGTGTCCTTGCCGGACCGTGCGCGGCCGATGATGCCAACGTTCATCCGCTCCTCCTCCGTGTGGTCTCACAGAGGTAATGGGGCGCAGATCGGAGAATGTGACGCGAGGGTGGAAGATCTTTTGTCAGGACAGCCGGGTCAGCTTGAGGGAGCTGCCCGCCTTCAGCGTGGTCGGGGACGCGTTGGAGGAGTTCTGTGACCACAGGAATGTGATCGATCCCGCGTTGGCGCCGACAACGAGCGTTCCCTTGAACATCGTTCCCGTTGTGGCGTTGAACGTCACGGAGCCGCTCGCCGATGCCACGCCAACGCCGTCGTTGTCCGTCCACACCATGGTGGCCCCGGACGGAACGGACCACGTCGCCTTCAGCCCGCCTCCGCCGCTTGTCCAGACGCCGAGTAGCTCGACGTCGTAGGTCGCGTTGGCCACGACCGTGAGCGTCAGGGCCGGATCCGCCGCGGGTGTCGTGGTCGTGTCTCGGGGGGTGTCACTCGGCTTCACGACGGACCGCGTCGGGGACTGTCCGATGGTAAGGCGGCCGTCAGTGCCCAGTGTGGCTACGCCGGACGCAACGCCCTTCTCCGTTGAGGCCACACCTCCCAGCGCTGTCAGCGCCGCGGAGGCAGATGACGCTCCGGTGCCGCCCTGTGCGACGGGGAGAGGGGCGGAGAGGTTTGTTGCTGTCACCTGCGGGTTCGGGTAGGTGCCTCCCAGGTCGCCGCCTGCGGCGCCGGTCGGAGTCCTGGCGTCGCTCAGCCTCGTGTCGTCCGTTGCCGCAGCTCCGACGTCGGCAGCAGCGAGGACGACGTCCCCTGTCTGGCTGTTCACTGACGTCACAGGGGCGCTGCCGGATCCCGTCAGCACTGTCCCCGCCGGCCAGGCGCCGCCCGCCTTCGGGCCGTACCACGTCACAGCGCCGGGCGTGGTGTCGATGTAGTAGTCCCCGTCCGCGCCCGTGGCGGAGTCTGGCGCACCGGTCCCCGAGATGATCTGGGATCCGTCCGCCCCGGCAGGGCCGGTGACGACGACGTACTCTCCGCCGGCCGGGTCCGTCGGGGCGATGTCCGCGAGGTCGACGGCCGGAGTCGCCGCCGGGAGCGCAAGGTGGTACGTCCGCCCCGTGGCGCGGGCCAGCCGCTCTACGACGGTGTACGTCCACCCCGTGGGATCTACTCCCGGATCGTCGGTGGCCATCAGCACGATTGCGAAGGCACCGTCCGCGTCCAGCTCAGCCACCGCCGAGCCGACGCTAATGACGTCCGCGCTGGAGTAGGTGAGCGCTGCGGGCGGCTCGAAGGTGATCGTCCCTGCGAGCGGGGTTCCGTCCGGCCGGACGAATCGGCCGCTCAGGACGACAGTCGAGATGCCGTCGGGTACCGCAGGCACTATGCGTCTCCTCTCGGTTCCTGGCGGCCGATCAGCAGATGCTCCGCGTCGTGGCCCGCCTGCCACTCACGCACCCGGGCGACGTCCTCTCGGACGCCGTCAATGTCGTCGCGCACGTCGTCAATGCGTGCGTCGAGCCGGGACCCGAGCGACGCCATGGCCGTGGCCACTGCGTCGCGGGTCGCCACTCCCTCCGTCGCCACAGCACCGGCAGTGCGACGCTGGAGCGACAGGAATGCGGGGACAGCCGCGACCACGGCAGCGACGATGACTGACGCTGCCGTGATCATGGCGACGGTGATCTCAGGGCTCATGGGGTCGCCGTGAACCCTCGCTTCGAGGCGAGCCGCCTCAGGGACGCGATGCCAGGGACGCCGTCAGCCGCAGACCCGTGGTACCCGCAGCGACGCTGCCACGCCGCGTAAGCCGCGTCCGTCTTCGTCCCCCATGATCCGTCGACCCACTTCGCGGCGAGGAGTCCCTCCGCCTGGAGCGCGCGCTCAACGACGAGGACTTCGGCCTTGTAGGTCGTGTGGCCGGTGCGGGCTGGGATGTCCTTGCGCCGGGCCGTCAGCAGGTGGGCCAGGGAGACGACGGGCTTCGACGGCTTCGCGGCCGACATCGAGGAGCCGGGCAGCGTGCCCAGCAGCGCGCGGAGAGAGGTCTCACCCGGGACGCCGTCAGCGTCCGACCCGGAGTATCCGAGGGAGCGCTGATAGTCGGCGTAGTTCAGGGTGTCAGCGTCCGACCACCGGGGGCCGGGACCGACCTCGTAGTGACGCCCGAAGCCACGCGCGACGAGGGCGCGTCCGACGGACGTGACGTGGTCACCGTACGCGTTGTAGCCGTAGGTCAGGCCGTTGATGGTGACCTGGTAGCGGGCGACGGAGTCACTGATGGGGCCGGACGTGCCGCCCTGAGGCGTGGTCCCGCCTTCGCCCCCGGCCGCGAGGAGCGCCGCACGGTCGATGTTGCCCGGGTCCCAGTGGTCGTTGCCCGGAACGTGGCAGTGCCCGTAGTGCCCGCCCTGCGTGGCCCACGTGGTGCGGGAGCGGCTCGCGTTGTCGCTGTAGGACGAGGCGAGGGAGCCGGCGGGCCAGACATCCGGGACGCCCCATGACCGTATGGCCCGCATGAGGGCGCGGAAGTTGGGTCCGGGCTTCCAGTACGCCGTGAACGGCTTGCCGGCGTGGGCCAGTACCTCGATCTGAATGCAGACGCGCCCGGTGCGGTTCGTCCGCGTCGACCCGTCGTTCTTCAGCGCCCGCGCACTCTCGCTCAGCGGACCGTACTGCCCCAGACGGTCAGTCGTCGGGTCGTAGAGGATGTGCGGCTCCGACGACACCCGGCTCAGGTACGAGCCGACCGCGCTGAAGGCGGCGTCTCCTCCCCCGCTCTCCGTGGTGTGCCAGACGACGCGGGGCGGAGCCGACGGCGTGTCCATCGCACCGCCGATGTTGCCGCTTCCGATCCGCTCAGCTTCCTTGATCCAGATTTCACCCATGGTCGCCCTCCCTGAGGCATGAAAAAGGCCCCGTCGCTGCGGGGCGTGTGTGAAGTCGTGTGCTGGACGCGGTCACTCGATGGAGTAGCGCATACCGTCGAGACCCACCCAGGCGCTTCGGGACCCGAGCGGCAGAAGGTAATGCAGCGTGCCGTCCGCCCACGCCTCAAGCCGTGCGTGCATGTAGCTCACGCCGGCGTTAGTCGTCCACTGCGTCGGCCCAACGAAGAACCGGGATCCACCGACCGGCCGCGCCTCCGTTGGCAGCGTTGCGAACTGAGTGACATCGTTCGTTGTGAGCGCACTGCCATTCGTTTTGGAAATGGTCCCGCGTAGATGAACGTCGCCGTTCACGATTCGATATCCGGGCGTTCCGGAATTCGCGCTGTAGCCGGCCAGCAGAGACAACGGCTTCCACGGTCCGGGGCTCAACGGCCGCCAAACACCGTCGCCGTCCCGCCGATCCCACCTGTCCTCCGCTATCAGATAGGTGATCATTCCCGGAGCGGGAGCCACCTCACCGGACAACGCTGCGGAGCGGGCGTTGGCGTCAGCGAAACGCATGATCGTGCGGGGAACGATGCCGTTTACGATTTCCTGCGTGGCGACCTCGATATCCGGCGCATCACCAAGCACCGGGTAGGGGATGTTCTGGCCCCATCCGTCGTTACGTGGCATAGCGAGGACGCCTCCAATGCGTCGAGGAATTTGGTTTATGCAAGCGCGCCGTCCACAATCCAGTTGCCGTCGGCGTTCCTGGAAATCTTGACGACGTCGTTGACGGCCGGCGAGGAATAGGACTTGAGGCGTCGGACGCTCGCAACAGGTCCACGCGGCGTTGAAATGTCGACCGTCCCGTCCGCATTCACGGCCGTCACGGTGGCCAGCCCCCACGAGGCTGCGCGTTGGTCTACGGTGACCACCACGAGGCGCTGAACTGCGTCGACGAGGTGGCGAGGAGTCTTCACGAGGCGTCCTCCTTACTTCCTCGGAGGGTCAGGGCGAAGTCTTCCGTGGGTGTGAGTGGGATGGTCAGCGACTGGACAAGGGCACGTGTTTTCCGCCCCGCCCGGATAAGGCGGACGATGTCATTTCCTTCGAGTGCCGGATTCGGCAAACTGTCCACGGACTCCCGCACGCTAGGCGCCACTGCGTCGAATAGCTCGTACTCGGCTGCGGCCTGGCACGCGCCCGTCGTCGTCCACAGGGATGACGAAATGAACTTCGTGACCTTACCGAATGGGCCGCCCCATCTAGTGGGACTGAGTGGGTCAGTGTCTTTCGCCGTTGCACTTACCGGCGCAGTGCCGAGCGCCGTGTTTTCGCCTGATGCCACAACGGCGTTGTAAACGCCCGATCTCGGCATGGAACGCGCGGCAGACACCAGCGTTCCGCCTTCTCCCTCCGCTACATCCCACGCAACGGGGCCGTTTATAAGGTCGGGTAGGTCGGCGATTACGAATCGGTTCTGCGCGTCAACGTATATTTCCGCTTGCATGGCCGTTGCGATCTGAACGACGGCGTCCCAGCGGTCGTTCCCCGCGTCCCAGTTGGCAACGGCGACCAATGGATTACGAGAGTCCGCCGTGGAGTTCACTACCGTCGCGTCGGGGAGCGATTCCCGGATGAGTGCGGTTATCGCGTCGACACATCCTCCGAGACCGCGCGTTGTGGACGGCACTTGGAATGCATCGTCGATCACCGCACATTCCATTGAGGCGCCCGTAACCGTCACGGGGCCGAGATGAACGTCACCGCCGGGCTCGTTGATCCGGAATGTTCCGAGCGGGACCCACTCCTCCGATCCGTTGGAGAACCGGATCCCGCGGGATACGACGAGCTGTTGCCCATAGGCGGCGAGCGGGTCTGTGGCGTCCCACGGGATGTATGTGGGGTCGGCCACCGTCAGGGACAGGGTCCTCCGCGTTTTGCTTCCGCGGTCGACGGTGACCGTGCCCGAGACGATCGGCAGGGAGGCGGCCGTGAGAACGCCTCCGTAGTAGGCGTCCACCCTCGACAGCATCGTGTGCGACGTGGCGAGGGCCTGGAGGAACTGTGCGCTGACTGGGTACACGGGTGCCTCACGCTCCGATGCGTATGGTGAGCCAGGACGTCACTCCGTCGAGGACATCGGCCCACGTAGCGCCGCCGTCCTTGACGGTCTGCCACGTGCGGTCCGCGTCTCCGGTGACACCGCCGATCGGGCGGTCCACCTGCGTCAAGGGCAGGACCCATGTCCGGTCGTGGAACTCCGCGAAGTCAGCGACCGGCGCGGCCGTGACATCGCCGATGGACACGAACATGTCGTCCTCGCCCCACCCGGGAGGCCACTGAAGGAGGAGCGGTCCGCCGGCGTCTAGAACCCAGTCAAGGGCTCGCCGGTCGGCGTCCGTCTCCGTGACGACGGTCAGGTCACCGACCCTTCCGCCACGCACATCTGAGATGACGACAGGCAGCGAGCGTCCACGGACGACGGCTACCCCCTGGCGCGCGGAGCGCGTCCACGTCGGTACCGGCGGCTGGACGACGAGCCGGACATTCTTCTGCGGGAGTCCGGGGTCCTTCAGCCAGACCTCTGTAGGGCTGGAGTCCAGCGTCAGGGGGTCGGAGAGGTAGTCCTGATACCCAGACCCGGACGGGTTCTTGACCGACACGCGCCACTGCATCGGTACGCCGAGTGGCGTCTCATAGTCGGTGACGGCTGCGACGTCACCAGTGATCGTCTGCGACGTCAGGTCACCCGACCACCCGCGGACCGGGTAGCTCGTACCCGCAGCGTCGAGGCGGACGAGGGTCCACAGCCACGACGGGTCACGCGAGGACAGGCCGTTCATGGTGATCAGCGCGCCTCCGCCTCCCGCAGGCACCGCGGATACGGTGAGACCACCTACGAGGAACTGCGCGCGATCGACGTACAGCGTGTCCCCGGCCGTCAGGTCGGAGTACTCCAGTGAGATGCGGATGGACTCGGCACCGTCCGGAGCGATGTCCCCCATGGGACCCCACACCCATCCGGACGCACCCTCCGACGTCCAGCTCTGCCACCTCGTCCGCAGCGCGCTCCCGGTGCTGTCCAACCACTCAAGACGTGTGCGCAGGGCGGGAGTTACCGTCGGCATACGCACTGGAACGCGCATCTGGTAGCTCTGGCCGGGGACGATGGGCTGTGTCGGTGTCGTCTCCAGGGAGATGGTCATGTCTCCGCCGGTCGCCACGACCTTCATGGAGTAGCTACCACCGTAGTAGTAGTCGCTACTCAGTGAGGCCGTTGCGCCTGACACCTGCCAGTCGCTCAGTCCACCCTCGAATTCACTGACCTCGTACGTCAGCAGATTCCCGGCGGCTCCGACCGTCGCGCAGTCGAAAATCCGCATCAGGTCGCAGGTCCATAGCTGGCCAGCGTCGGTAGCCGTCGGACAGAGGGCGAGACGGACGAACGCCGTGCCGGCCGGAGCCGTCCCGACTACCTGGCACGTCGTCCAGTCGGAGTCAGTCAGCGCCCAGTCGATACCGGTCGTCGTCGCGATCAGCGCATCCGACACGTCGTACCATCGCAGGTCGACGCGGATCGGCCCGGCAGCGCTTCGCGCGCTGACCTGCCCCATCAGCTCCGTTCCTGGTGACGAAGCTATCGGGACACCGACGACGTCCATCGGCCCGGCAGCTACGGACGTGAGCGACAGGGAGTACCAGCCCTCACGGGACACCATCGCCAGTCGGCCCACCGACGTGTTCGTCAGGCCGGTCCATTCCGTGGCGTCCGTCTCCACCGACGTCGCGGTGTACGGGTACAAGTTGAGTGACGAGTTCGACGGGAGCCCCAGCTTGAACAGGTCCCCCGCGACCTGACCGCCCGCCGGTAGGCCGGTGACTGTCACTGTCAGGGAGGCGTACTGCGCGCCTTCCGGCGCCACAGCCGTGACCTGCGGTGGCGGGGTGTTCCACGACGTGCTGTTCGCCATGGTGGTGGCGGCACCCGTGGAGGACGCGATCGGAGTGCCTCCCACCGCATCCGCCCACCAGTCGACCGTGACGTATGTGGTGCGGTCGGCAACTGCGGTGATTCCCGCGAAGAACGCGTACCCCTGGTACTCCTCACCTACGGTCACGGCGACTCGTGTTGCCGTGGTGGCCGTGACGGACCCGGCGGCCGTCGCCGTCATACCGAGGCTCTTCGTCCCCGTGTAATAGCGGGTGGACTGGAAGAGCGACGTGTTCGCCCCCGCAGTCCACCCGCTGACGTCCGTCTCCACCGACTCCACGTTGGCGCTGAGGAGGTTGGTGGATACGCTCATCCGCCGTCGCCACCCTGCTCGCCGACGGTCGGCTCCGGCTCCGGGGGCGGAGGCTCGTCGGCCGGCACCGTCGGATAGTCCACGATGGGCGGGACCACTACCGGGTCAGTCGGTGTGGTGTCGGGCATCAGGGCCACCTTCCGTTGTTGAGTGCCGTAGCGGCATGCTGGTCATAGGTGTTGATCTCGGTGCGGACTATGTCCGTGATCTCCTGGTCTCCGACGAAGACACGGACGTCGGCGTGAATCGCCGTCGGACCGCTCGTCTTGGACGCCCGGATGTCCGCCCACTGCTGCGACGTCAGGACCGGCTCCGGGTGTCCCGTGCCGTTGGCGACGAGGTTCATGCCGGGCTGGAGGAAGCCTCCGTCGTCGTAGAGGAACGGCATGGGGTCGATGGCCACGCCGTTGCGGCGCGCCTCCAGGTGAAGATGCGGACCGGTGACGTTGCCCGTCGCACCGACGGCGCCGATCTGCTGCGCGCGCGTCACGATCTGGCCGACAGAGACAGCCATGCGGGACATGTGCGCGTACAGGGACGCCAGTCCGCCACCGTGATTGATCAGGACGTGATTGCCGTACGGGCCGCCGCTCGTCGCCTGCGCCACCTTGCCGGGAGCGACGGAGAAGATCGGCGTGCCCGTCGGAGCGGGGAAGTCGAGGCCCGTGTGATGGCCTGACGACCACATCTTGCCGGCCACGCCGAAGAGGGTGCCGAACGGTGCGTTGACGGGGCGCGCCCATGGGCCGTTTCCGCCTCCGCCTCCACCGACGGAGAAGAGACCGGACACAGCATCAACGATCTTGTCCTTGATGCCGGCTGCCATCTTCACGGGGTACTTCCCGACGGCCTTTCCGAGCGTCGAGGAGCCGACTCCGCCAGCGACCTTGGCCAGGATCGGCTTTATCAGGGCGTCCCAGACCTTGCCCGGATTCGTCATCAGGTCGACGCCGGTCTTTGCCCAGTCGACGGCACCCTTTGCGACGCTGGACACCTGATCCTTCGTCCAGTCCCACGCGCCGCCGAGCGCGCCGAGCACCCCTCCGTCTTCGAGAAGCTGGACGCCGGCCGCCTGCCAGAGCGACTTGGCCCGACCCCGGTACTTGGGGTCGGTGGGAATGACGTACTCGGGGTAGCGAGGGTCACCCTCGCCGACGATAGCCGTCGGCTTGTTCGTCTTCATCGGCCGTGCGACGCCCCATCCGTCGCCGACCGTACCGCCGGCAGCGAGGAACTTGGGGTTGGTGTCGAGCAGCTTCGGGCCCTTGGGGAGCGGGTCCATTCCGACGAAACCGGCCACCTTGTCGAAGACAGCCTTGATGCCCTTGTTGTAGACCCACTCGATCACGAAATTCACCGGCTTAGCGGCGATCTTCGCCACCTGGTACCAGTGCTTCTTCACCGCATCCCGGGCGCTGCCGAAAGCGTCACCGACGAGCTTTGCCGCGCTCCGGATATTGTCGAAGGCTGGCTTGATGCCCTTCTCCCACGCCCACTTCGCCACAGCGACGACGGCCTCTATCGCCGGCTTGACCGCCTTTCGGTGCAGCCACACGAAGCCGTCACCGACGTCGCGTGCCCCTTCGATGACCGAAGTGAAATACCGTAGGACGATGTTCTTGTACCACCACGCAATAAGAGCGCCGATGAAGCCGAAGATGGGGCTGAAAATGCCCTTCCAGAGCCAGACGACCACGTCAGCCAGGAACTTGAAGTAGCCGACCACTACGTCAATGGTGGGCTTGATGATCACTCGCCACAGCCACAGAATGACGTCGCCGACGAGCTTCCAGTAATCAATCATAAAGCCGACGTACGGCTTGATGACCTTCTCCCAGAGCCAGACGACAATGTCGCTGAACCAGCCGAAGAACGGCTTCAGCGCTCGCGTCCACAGCCAGTCTGTTGCTACGCGGATCGCCTTCCATGAGGCATCGACGGCAGTGCGGAACCAGCCGACGTTCTTGTATGCCCAGATGACGCCGAGTGCCAGGGCCGCAACGGCGACGACGATCAGCTCAATGAGCGGGACAATTCCCGTCGCCTGGATCGCTGCGGCCCAACTCCATGTCTCGATGGTGGCCAGCGCCACAACCGTATTGTAGATCCCCATGGCGATGCCGAAGGCTTTCATACCGATCTCGATCGCCTTGTTTACGGCATACAGCCCCCACAGGATCTGGACTACCTCAGGCACGTTTTCCGAGATCCACGACAGGCCGTCGAGGAGCGGTGAGAGGACCGCCATGGATACCTGGCTCATAGGCTCCAGCGCCTTCGCCAGGTCGAATATCGACCCGAACAGGTCCCCGAGGAACTCTGCGACTCCAGGCGCCGTCTCCTTGACGTACGCCAGGAAGCTTTCAAACTCAGGCGAGCCTTTGAGGTTTGCGCCCCAATTAGCGAACCGCCCGGTTATGGTCTGCATCCGGCTGGATATGCCATCCATGTGCGGGAGGAAGGCGTCGACAATGCCCGCCATGCCCTTCAAGACATTTCCGAAAGCCACGCCGAGTCCGACGATTGCGGGCTCCGCGTTCTCCCGGATGTCCGCCTTGAAGCCCTGCCAGAACGGACGCTTCAGGTCAGCGCTCGCGCGGTCCATGAGCGTGCCGATCGCGTCGGCGGCTGCCAGGACGAGCGGCGTCAGAGTCGGCAGGCTGGACTTCGCGCCGTTTACGCCCCTCGTGAAGAGAGGGAGGACGTCAGGCTGTAGCTCCTTAGACCATGCCTTGAAGGCGGCCGTCAGCCCCGTAGGTCCCGCGAGTGCGTCGTACAGCGCTCGCTGTTCCGGTGTCAGTTTCGCGAGTGCCTGTCGGTACTCGTCGGCTTTTGTCGTTCCGGTGGCCGTCGCCCTTGCTGCCGACAGGCGGGCCGACTCAACGCCCCGCTCCGCGGACGCAATGGACTCCGCGGCCTGGACCTGGGTGTTGGCAGCGTTCTCCACGGCGTCGGAGACAGCGCGCTGAGCATCCGCGACCGATTGAGCGGCCTGGACCTCCGCGCGGGCTGCGCTCCGATGAGCTTCTGCTACGGCCGCGACCTGATCGCGGACGTTCTGCTGAGCGTCGGCGAGCTGATCGGCTGCGCGCTTGACGTCCTCGTTACCGTCGACGCCGGCCTTCTTCGCGGCCTCCGCGTCCTTCTGGAGCTGTGCGAAGTCCTTCTTCTGCTGCTTCGCAGCCTCAACCGCCTGATCGTAGGCGAGCTGCGCACGCTGGAGCTGAAGCTCCGTGGCACGGCCGGCGTTGTAGTCGGCGCGCGTCTTGTTGAGATCCTGCTCGGCTTCCTGCACGCGGAGGGCGGCGTCGCGCTCGTCGAGCTTGCTCTGAGTCAGCTTGTCGTTCAGGTCGGCGAGCTGCTGTGCGGCGTCACGCCGGGCCTGAGTCAGAGACTGCTCAGCGTCGCGAGACTGCTTCTTCGCGTCGGCTAGGGAGCGCTCCGCGCGCTCGACTGCTTCCGCGGCCTGGCGCCGCTCGTCCATCGCCCGTGCGGCAGCCTGACCAAGAGCGCGCTCCGCGTCCTCGATGCGGCGGTTGGCCTGCGCGATGGAGCGGGCAGCGTTGCGGCGGGCGGCCGTTAGTGCCTGTTGCGCTGAGGCCATCTGGAGCGCTGACGACGCAGCCTTGTTGTCGGCCGCAGCAGCACCGGCGGACGAGGCAGCAGCCTCCTTCTCCGCGGCGCTCTTCGCTTGAATGACAGTCGCCACGCCCTTGATTGCCGGGATTGCGGCGAGAGCGAAAGCGCCTGCGGCAGCAGAGGCAGCCGTCAGGGCGGCAGCGAGCGCCCCGATCCCTGCGACGATCGGAGGTATCGCCGGCAGCGCAATGACACCTCCTAGCGCCACGGCCAGCCCCAGTGCGCCCGACGTCGCGCTGCTCGTATCCAGGTCTACGTGCCGGTCGTCGACCGCGTCCACGGCCGCACGAACCGCTGCGAGCTGAGCCAGCGCCGCAGCGCTGTCGACGCGGACGTCCACGTCGGTGTTTCGCGTCTGAAGTGCCTGAAGACGCGCGCTGATCTGCTCGACACGGGCCAGCGCCGTGGCGGCGTCCATGTCGATGCCGATGCGTACGTCCCGCATGGCGGTGAGCTGCGCACGCAGACGTGCGACCTCCACCTGCGCAGGCGTGGTGTCGGCGTCGATATTGACGTTGGGGAGCGACGCCTCCGCCTCACGCACCGCAGCACGCAGGCGGGCCCCTAGGGAGCCGTCCGTCTCGATGCGGATGCGATGCGGACCCGCAGTCGCGGCGTCGATCTCTTCCTTTATCTCCACCAGGGCGGCGCGAGCGGCGGCCGTGTCGACCCGGACGGCGACGTTGGGGTGCGCGGCTCCGAGACGGAGGAGTTCCGCCTCCAGCCGCTCCACCTGCGCGCGCGCCGTGGCAGCGTCGATGTCGATGCCGACGCGCTTGTTCGAGAGCTGCTCCAGTTTGGCCCGGATGCGCGCAAGCTCCGCGTCCACACCCGTGTCCCCGAGCCGCACGTCAAGCTTCGGCATGGCCTTGAAAGCGCGCTCCAGCTTGGCGCGCAGGGAACGGGCGAAAGAGCCGCCTGTGTTGTCGCCCTGCCGGGTGGCGGCAGCCTGCGCGGCCTTGCCACCATTGGTCACGGCGTCGGGTATGGCCACCACGATGTGGTGCGACATAGCGTCGCCTAGACGTCGGCCGGCTTCCTCCCCGACACGGGTTGCGGCGGGGAGGACAATCGCCTGCAACTTGGTGTGGAAGTTGGGAGCGATTGGGACGACGTCGACAGCCGCAGTGCCGACAATGTCCAGGTCACCGGCCATGTGTCTACTCCTTCGGCTGTGGCTGGTCTCTCAGCCGCGGGTCGAGTGCGCGGCGCTGCTCGTCTGTGAGCGGATTACGTCCCGCGCGTGCGCTCTTCGGCGGAATGCCGGGACGTGGGGTTGGCTCGAATTCGCCCGGCTTTCCTCCGTGCGCGGCTGTGGTGACCATGCGGAGGAGTCGGACCTCGTCCTTCAACGCCGCGAGGAGCATCTCCGTCCCACTCCATGCCGCACGGTCCGGGCGGTAGTCGGTGCTCGCCCGGTCGATGTCCTCTGTCGGCAGCGCGTTACGCATCGCCGTCTTTGTCGCGCTCTCTGGCGGAAGGTGCTGAATCAGCACTCGCAGCCGCCGCATGGAGAGCCGGCCCCGGTAGACGTCGAGGAGGTCAAGCCCGGGGTAGTAGCGGCAGACGTCGGCCTCTACCGCTTCCGCGTGGTCCGTGAGGATCGCGAGCGTGCCGAAGACTTTCCCGGGGCCTCGCCGCTGGCCTCCATGATCGCCGTGGTGAAGGCGCCGATCTCCTCGAAGGTCGCGTCCAGCTCGACGAACTTCTCAGCGTCGTCGGGGTGCAGTGCACCGGCCGCCCACCCGTCGAAGTCGCCCTGACGGAGCGCCCGCAGGTAGGACGGTCGCCACCGGCTGACGGGCTTCACCCGGAGCGGGACGCCGGTCAGGTCGTGAGAGTTGTACTCGTCCGTCATCGCTTCGGCCTCCTGCGCCTCAGCGGCGGTGGTTTCGGACATGCGCGGGTCTCCTAAGTCAGAGGTGAAGAACAGCGCGGGTCAGTTGAAGAAGTGCAGCGGTGCCCGGACCCGCGCAGATACGGGCACCGCTAGTCAGTGACGTCAGATGACTGGGAAGAACGTGCTGACGTCTACGTCGCCGTAGTCGACGGTGCGGGTCACGGCCGCGGACGTGGCGCCCTTGTAGAAGCG
Source organism: Streptomyces sp. bgisy159 (assembly GCF_057707805.1). NCBI lineage: Bacteria > Bacillati > Actinomycetota > Actinomycetes > Kitasatosporales > Streptomycetaceae > Streptomyces > Streptomyces sp. bgisy159. The sequence continues at coordinate 44,331 of NZ_JBYIQX010000046.1, forward strand.
GAAGGTCATCTGGACCGGCATGACGTCCTCGGTCTGCGGCTGCTCGTCGCCCCGCTCGATGACCTTGCCGTTCGGCATGTAAAGGCGCATCCGCTTGGTGCCGTCCATCGAGTCGAAGACGTAGGCGTACCGCAGGTCGGACGGCTTCTCCGGGAAGTCGTACTCCGCCAGGCCAGACACCGCGTCCGGCTTCAGGCTGGTGAGCGGGACGTTGTCGTACAGGGCGCGGACGAGCGGGTTCAGCCCCTCCAGGAAGGTGACCTGAAGCGACTTCGTGGACCGGGTCATCAGGGTCCGGATCGGCTCCAGCGAGCCGGCCGCCGTGATGTCCTTCGTCTCCTCCTCGATCTTGAAGAGGCCACCGTCGGTGGTCACCCAGCCGAGCATCTGCCAGGGCGACGCCGGGTCGGCGAAGTCGGTCGGGGACGCGGTGTTCAGGGGCGCCTGATAGACGAGGTAGTCAGTTGCGCCATACGTGAGATCGGCGTTACGAGTGTCGGCCACTCTGCCTCCTAGGCATGCGAGATGCCCGCGCGCCGTGGCCGACGGGCGGGTCAGTGATCAGTGGTTAGGCGGGGTGGAAGCTGACGGTGTACGACGCGCCACGTCGGTGGATCGCCTCGTTCGCCCACGGCTGCCGGGAGGGTCCGGAATCACAGCGGACGTCGCGGATGATCGCGCCGTTCACGGGACCGCGCAGGAAGAGGAGCGCGTCTCTGAGGCTGTTGGCCAGGGTCCGTGCTTCGTCGGCCGTTGAGGCGAAAACGTCCACGGCCACGCGCGGATGATCGGAGAATCTCTCGGCTCCGCCTCCGATCCGCTCAATACGGATCCGAGGGAGCGCTGTTTCCAGGTCTGCGGGTGTCTCAGCGCCAGCTAGGACACCCATCGTCGCCTCCGCCCACGGGTTCAGGACGGCTTCGATGTCAGGCACGGTGAGCCGCCTTCGCCGCGTCGATGGTCCGCTGAAGGACCGCGTAGCGTGGGACCCGCCCGTCGCCGTGCTCTACGCGCCAGGCATGTGGGGCGGTGTTGATCAGCCGCACAGACGCGCGCCACCTGCTCTGGCCCTTCCACTTGATGTTGCGCCAGACGGGCACGACGTCGAAGGAGGACGCGTAGAGGCCCGAGTGACGGTCACCGTCCGCGGGATCGCCGTGGGGGGCCAGGCTCTCCGCGAGGTGCTTCATGTCGACGGCCGCGTTGCGGCATGCGCGCTGGATCCCGGGGCGCGTGAAGAGCTTTCCGATACCCCGGTAGTTGCCCGTGTACTTCGAGTGGCTCGTCATCCGGTCACCCGCTTCACGAAAATCTCGACACGGGCAAGGGACGTCAGGGGAAAGATCAGTGGCTCCCCCTCCGCCTGCCAGATTTCTCCGCCGCGGAGGATTCGGTCCGCAGGGCGGACGTCAGTTCCGAGTGGAGCGACGAAGACGCGCCGTGATTCAACAACTGTCGATGCGTCGTGCGTCTCCGTCGAGCTGCCGACCGTGACGCCGTAAGGGCTCATGATCGCGCAGTTCTCGACGGTGATCTGTACTGGCGGGCCGGGGATCTCAGATCCCGTGGAGTCGCGGACCACCGGACCCGGACGCTCGACGACGAGCGTCTCGGACATCAGGTCTGCGATCAGGCTCACGTCGCCCTCCAGACCCGCACCGGAGGACAGATCTCCTCTGGTGCAATGTCAAGGGATGAGGCGCTGGCCGCCATGCCGACGGCCCGTCGGAGCCGCTTCCGCTCGTCCTCGGAGAGCATGACGCCCGTCTCTGAGTCGGCGTAGCTCACCAGCATGCCGCCCGCTTGCTCCGACCGGATCCCGGAGGGGTTGGTCAGGATGCGGGCAGCGACGGCCAGGGCGACGCTCTTGACGCCCCGCTGAGGCGGGTCGGTCAGGCGGTCACCCACCTCACCGTAGAAGGCGTCCGCGGTGAGGTCGTGGGCTAGGGCGCACTCAGCGTCGGACAGAGGCCGCTTAAGCAGAGTGCGCAGCTCAGTCGCGTCGAACAGCGCCACTGCCAGCCGCCTTCCGTCGTGGCGCCGCGCGCTTCGCCGGAGCCTTCGCCGATGGTGCAGGGTCCGTGAGTCGACTCGCGCTAGGCGGGTCGGCCCACGCCCTCGGGTTCGTGATAAGAGCCTGCGCCCAGTCGGGGACCTTGTCCGCGGGGCCGAACACGTGGCTCGTCCCGCTCTCGTCCGTCACGTGGACGTTCGCTGCCAGGGTTGCCATGCGTGAGTGCCTCGCGTTTCGGATCAGAGGACGTCAGCGACGAACGTCAGGTCAGGGGCAGCCGCGACCGGGAGGACGATGGACGTCGCACGGGTCCACAGCGTCTGTGGGTCCTCGCTCTTGTAGCCGCCCACCGCCACGCCGGCCGCGTCGCCCTGGAGGCCGTACCGGGGGTCGTTCGCCTCGACGGGGACGCCCCACAGAGTCTTGCCCAGTGCCTCGCCCTGCGCGGGGAGGAAGCAGATCTTGTCCTCCGGCGTCACGCGGGTTGCGGTGCCGTCGACGGACACCTTCGCGTCGTAGATCTGCACAGGCGGGATGTCGAAGTCGCCGAGGATGTTGTTCAGGTCGTCGCGCGTCAGAACGGTCGGGGCCGTCGACGCGCCACGGTAGGCGAGTTCCCGGATCTGCTTGTTGCGCCGCAGGAAGTTGTAGATCTTGCGGGACATCAGCGTGAAGGCGGGGAGGTCGCCGTTCGTGTCGTTGTAGACGTCGAGCCACGCCTGAAGGTCGTCGTACGCCGTGGCGGTCTCCGTGCTGGACCACAGGGTCGCGGCCGTGACGGAGTGCGCCGCGGACCGGCCGAAGTCGACGCCGGCTGACACGCCGTTCTCCGCGATGGTCACGGACCCGTTGAAGATTGCGTCACCACGGGCCAGCTCGACGCGGGCCGCGATGGCGCTGACCAGCTTGATGGAGTCGGCCTCCATCGCGTCGCGCAGTTCGGACGCCTGCGTGTCGACGTTCCGCATACGGATCTGCTCGTACTCGCCGACGGGCATCTTCCGCGAGATGGGCGGCAGTTCGCCGGTCACCCGCGCGGCACCCGACCGGGAGCCGATGTCCGACTCAGCGTCGAACGCCCGGTAGACGGCCGCCTCCACGAGGCCTCCGCCGCCCTTGTTGAAGCGGTAGACGAGATCGTTGACCGTGTCGTTCGGGAGCCACCGGTTCAGACTGAACTGATTCTCCTCGCGCTCCCGCAGGGCTTCACGGGCATAGCCCGTCAGCTCCGCGGGGGTCGCGTACTCAGTGAAGAGCTGCATGTATCAGGCCCTCTCAGACGAAGATGACGCGAGCGCCGAGATCGGTCTTACCGGCAGCGTCGATGGGGACGGGGAGCTTGGCCTCACGGATGAAGCAGTGCAGGAGCATCGACCCGACGACCTTCGTCGAAGCGACGCGCCGGGCGTCGACGTCCTGTGCGGTGAAGAGGAAGCCCACGCAGGTCTCACGGCCGTCAACAGCCGTGTCGTCGTACGGCCCGTACTGGCCGGACGCGGTGATCTTGCCGATCGGGATACCGCTCTTGATGTAGCCGTCCGGGTAGTGGGTGCCGGCGGTGAACGTCGAGACGTCGAGAGTCACGCTCACGGGCGCGTCGGTACCGTGCTGGGACCCCAGCCAGTCTCGACGGTCCTGCGTGAAGCTCTCAGTCTTCAGGCTGAGGTCCATACGGATCCCTCCGTTGTCGGGTGGTTACTGCTGCTTGCCGTGCTTCTGGCGGTAGCGCTCCGCGCCCGCAGACACGGACTTCGTGGCGCCGACGTCGCCTCCGCGGGGGCCGCCGGAGCGGGTAGTGCCGGATCCGCCCTGGCCGTCATCGCCGGAGCCGGATACGAACAGCGCCTTCAGCGCGTCCGCGTCGGCCTCCAGCTCCTCCTTCGTAGAGCCCTGAAGGCGCGCAGCCTGCGCCGGCGTGAGGCCCTTGTCCGCGGCGACTTCGAGGACGAGCGCCTTGCGACTCGCCTGCTCCGCGGCTGCCTTCGCGGTAGCTGCCTCCGCAGCGGCATCGTCGCGCTCCTTCTGGAGCCGCTCCGTCTCGCTCAGGTCGGCCGCCTGGCGCTTCTTCAGCTCCTCGTCCGCTTGACGCAGTCGTTCCAGCTCTGCGGCGTCGGGAGCAGCGTTGGCGCGCTGTTCGTGCTTGCGTGCGTGGTGCTTCCAGTAGGCGACCTGGTGTTCTGCGGACATGTCGGCCACGGGGGTGCTGTCTGGGTAGCCGTGCTCGTTGACGACAGGAGCGCCACCACCGCCTCCACCACCGCCGGCGCTGGGGTCGTCCTCGAAGAGGTTCCAGGGCTGCGCGGAGAACGTGAGGAGCGAGTTACGGCGTGCGAGAGTGCGTCGAGACATGCTGAAGAACCCCTGTCGGGTGTCGTCGGCCCATGCCGGGCGTCAGGTCGGAAGTGGGATGTCGTCAGGGCCGGTGAACCGCTGGCCCCGGAAGCCGAGTACGGGGCCAATCTCCCCGTGATCCCGAGCGATGATGATCTTTCGGTAGTCGACCGCGCGGCCTCCGCGGTCGAAGGTTCCGAGGGCCGCCTCAACGGCGTCGTGAATCTGGTTCAGGCGGTCCTCGTCGATGATCTGACCGGGGTCGTAGTCGGCAGTCACCGTCTTCGGCTCGCAGTCACAGCCCGGGTGGATCGGCATCAGATCTTTCTTGTGGTAGCGCTGCGTCGACGCGATCAAGCAGAGCGCGCAGTCGTACTCACCGCGCAGTTCACGGATGTAGTACTCCACGCCGTCCTGCTGCGCGGTGACCGCCTTGAAGGTGTGGGTCCGCGCTAGCTGAAGATCTGTCTTCGTGATCGTCTCCAGGCGGCGAGCGCCCCGATCGGTTGCGACGTCGAGGGGCTCACCGTTGCTCAGCGCCGTATAGACCTCGACGAACGGACGCTCGTAGACGTCGACCGGGTCCACGCCGCGGAGGGCTTGGCCGGTGACCGTGTCCAGGTCGAGACTCACGCGTGGTCCGCGCTCCCCCATGTCCCGGTAGAGCTGTTCGAGATACGACGTCGTCAGACTGGCTATCTGCCGCTCCCCAGCGAGGATGATCGGGAGCGTCGTGCGACGGAAGCGCGCGGCGTCGGCGTCACGCCAGGATCCGAGTCCGGCCCATGAGCGGTTCACCCTGCCCAGCACGCTCGCCCACACGCTCCGGACCGACGCACCGTAGCGTCGGTCAAGCCGCGTTAGCGTCATCGTTCTCCGCCCCTCGCCCGATCACGGTCCGCTGGTCGCGCCGTGTGCGTGCGTCGTTGAGGGAGGCCGGAGGCGGAGCGGTCGGGTCGGTCGCCGTCTGCGCGTTCATCGCATCGGTGGCCCGGTCGACCTCCATACGAGATATCTCCGTCGGCGTGTAGCCCATGTCTTCCATGCGCTGACGCCACGGGACGCCGGCCGTTGCCTTCTTCGCAGCAGCGTCAGCAAGTTCCGCGATGCTGCGAGACTCCGGGTCACGCCAGACGGTCTCGGCGGACCACGCCGTCGCACGGCGCTCGTCGCCCAGCACGCGGAAAGCCAGGCGCATGGTCTGTTCCCACGACTCGCCGTAGTTGCGCTGCCGGTCGCGGACCTTACTGACGAGGCCGGTCTCCGCGGCCTTCAGGGCGTCGCCACTGACGTTGACCACGGCGCCGATCAGGTAGTGCGGAGGCGTGCGGCTGATGGCAGCGAGATCCTGGACGGCAGCCTGAACGGCTGAGACGTACGGCTTCAGGTCCGTCGCCGCGAACTCGCCGAACTTCGTCTCGGGATCGCCCGACGTCCACAGGCTCTTGATGTCCAGCTTGTACGGCTGGAGCTTCTCGCCCGTCAGTGGGTCTTCATCGACTTCCAGGCCAGATGCCCACCGCTGACGGAAGGCGCCGTACTTCATCGCCGCTATGAGGTTGATCAGTGAGAGGTTGATCCGGTTCTGAATGCTCAGAACGTCCTCGTGCTCAGCGAAGCCGTCGAAGCGTCGGTTCCGTCGGTTCGTGAAGACGCCGAATGGGACGGTCAGCAGCTCGTTCGGTCGCTCGCCGTCGCGTGCGTTGGGGAGCGCCATGGCGTCCCAGCCGCGGAGTTCAGCAGCCCTACCGGTGAAGACGGGGCGATCTGACTTGGTCGTGAAGTCGTAGATCCGGTTCGGCAGCCACAGCGTCGCCCTGGTGGTGTTGTTCCAGTCGTCGCGCCACATCTTCAGGCCGGCCGCCAGTTTGCGTCGGCTCCCCTGCGCGTACTCCACGGCCACCTGCCGTGGCGTCTCGTGCGTCAGGACCGGTCGCCCGTCGTCGCCCTTCTCAACGAGGACGAACGCCCGTCGCTGCGAGAGCGCGCCATAGTGGACGAGGTCCGCGTCAGCGTCGAGGCTGTTCTCCTGCCAGATGCGGTTTGCGTCGGTGTCCGCCTTACGTGCGTCTTCGCTGTCATCGTCCGGCTCGCCGAAGCGGAAGCCGTCGACGTGCAGCCGCTCCGCGGGCGAGTCGATGACCAGCGACGCCCAGTTGGTTCGAGCGTCGCGCATCCACTCCGCAGCCTCCCGCGGATCCACGCCCGGGACACGAGGGAGGGGCGCTCGGTTCTCGGCGTACCGCTTCAGGGTGTCGAGTCCCGGCTCCGTCTCGCCGTCCTCGTCCGTACGGTCGTCCCGCTCGTCGAGGAGCTTCTTCCCGAGACGCTGGAGCCACCATCCGGGAGACTCCACCCTCGATGCGTCGATAGGCACTTGCGGACCTCCCTCAGAAGGCAACTAGTCGGTTGGAGCGCTTCTTACGCTTCGTGATTCCTGCGGCGACGGCATCCGCGCGACACTCGTAGGCGAGTACGGCACTCATGGCGGCGTCGATCTTCTTCGGCGACTTCGCGTGCTCCTTCGCAATACCCATGTGATTGCGGCCCATCTCGCGCCGACGAGCGTTGAGGACGTGGCGCGTCAGGCGCGCGCCTAGCTGGAGGTAATCCGACGAGACGTCGGGGTCCAGCGACTCCGCGTGCGAAAGCGCCTTGTCCTCCACGGCCTCCATGAAGCGGTCAAGGGCCGACTCCATGGCGGAGGGGCGGTTAGTCCACCACTCCAGCGGGGCCTTCTGCGTGGCTCGTACCTGGAGGCGCTCCCCGAAGTCGGCAGTCCAGCGGTCGACGTAGTCCTGCCAGTGCGGCGGGTCGCAGTAGAAGCCGCAGACCTCGAAGCGGTCGAAGGCGCGTGCAACAGCGGCGTCAACGGCCACGCGGTCGACCTGCCAGCCCTCGCCCTCAGCACCTTCAGGCTTCTCCCAGACTCCGAGGAGCATGAGATGACCGTCGGAGACACGACAGGCAACAAGCGCCGTGGCGTCGTCCTTAATGGAGCCGTCAAAGCCAAGCGTTACGAGTTCGCCGGGGGCTATCTCCTCGTCGCGCCGGCAGAGTGCCCATGCGTCGGGGTCCATCCACGCGTTTGATGCGACGGTGCGGGAATTGAGGAAGTATCGGCGGCCGTCAGCACTGTCGTTGCGGGTGTCGTAGAAGTCGTCAACGAGCGCTTCAAGGTCCATCCACTCCATGGCGTCGCCGTAGGCGTCGACCAGAGCGGCCCGGAGGGCGTCCTCGTCCTTCAGGTTCGGGCACTCGCCCCAACGGTGGTCGTACATGAGGCGGGCACGGCCACGCTTCTTACGACCGTCGCGGATGGCTTCCGCTTCCTCGTACGTGCGCTCAGCGACGGAGTCCTGCCCGGGGGCGAACATGGTCGTCGTTTCGAGGTACCACGGTTCCGCGAGCCGCTTGCGCTTGCGGAGGTTACGAGTCACTGTGGCGTACATGCGCCGCAGCTCAGGCGTGTTGTAAAGGTGCGTCTCGTCGAAGACGACGAACGTCTCCTTACCGCCGTCCTTCGAGGAGCTGGACGCGGTTGACGGGGTGATCTCTCCCCCGTCGGGGAGGTTGATACGGGTGATCCCGACGTCAAGGCCGGGAATGGACGAGAGGAGCGACGCCTCGTCGGTCAGGTTGAAGTGGACGGTGTCGAAGACGTTGCCGGTTTGGCCTTCCTCCGTGGCCATGATCCGGATGTACGGAACAGACACGGGGCGGCCCATGGGCTCGCCGGGTTCGTAGACGTACTCGAAGCCCAGCCCCCACGGATCGCGGTAGACCTCTCCGCCCTCCGCCCAGCCGGCGAAACGGGCGGGGCCAAGAGCCTCAAAGAGCGCCAGGCGCGCGCCTAGGCCCGACTTGTCGCAGCCCTTCGGGCGGGAGAAGAAGGCGGAGTCGTAGAGTCGTCGGCCGTCGTTCTCTCCGCCCTCGTCGAGGCCGTAGCAATCGACGACGAAGCCTGTGTACTCATCGCCGTGACGCACGGGCATACCCTGGACGTCGCCAGGGCCGTGTACGACGAAGTACTCCATCCATGCGACCGCTAGCCACCCGAGGGAGCGGTTACGGTCGTGACCGGGGGCGCGCACTATTGCGCGCGGCATCGGTCCCCTATCCGGTCAGACGAGCGCGACGAGAGTTGATGTCGCTCACGTTGTCGGGGCGCTGTGCGGACGCCTGACGGGCGTTCCGCGGCTCGTCGACCTTGAGCTTCAGCCGGGCTCTGTCCTCCGGCGTAGCGCCGAATTTCGCGGCACGGAGACGGACCTCAGAGGCGAACTCCCAGCGGCCCTTAGCCCACATCGTGTGGTGCATGAGCGCGGTGTCGATCAGGAAGTCCCAGTCGGTAGCGACGAAGGTCTGAGCCATCGGCGATGTGCGCCACGACTCCCACCACGCGACGGTGCGCGGGTGCCACTCGACGACTTCGCCAGTCTCCTCGTTGACGCCCAGAACGCCGTTAGGAAGGTCGGGGCCGCGGATCTCGTCGTCAGGGGTGACGACTGTTTCCGGCTCCGTGGCGTTGCGTCTGCGGCGCTTCGATGGGTCCTTGGGGGCGGGTCCACGGCCGGCCATCAGTAGTTCCGATCGTTGATGAACGTCAGGGGCTCACGGCGGAGCATGACCTCGATCATCGGTGCGATGTCTTCGGCGGATAGCACGTGCGTCTCCGCGACACTGCCGTCAGGGCGCTCTATGACCTCGTGGTCCGGGTGCGCGCACATGGGGTACCTCCCGGGTAAGGACGGCCGACGCCGCCCATGTCGGGAGCTACGCCGTCAGCTTGGAAACCACCGCGGAGAGGTCCGCGAGGATGGACGGGGAGGAGCCATGTCGGCGCCCCGTCATTGCGATGTACCGGCCCGTGCCGTAGACCTCCACGGCCGTGCCGTCGGGGCGTCGGATGCGCCGTCCCTGTCGGACGTGCGCGCGGCCCCAGATGTGCAAGCCGTCACCGGACGGGGAGACCTCTACGTAGGTGGCCCCCGCGTCGCGGAGAATGGCTGCGGCCCACGGGGCGAGCTGCCCGGTGAGCGGGTTCAAGCAGTGGTCCAGGTCCAGGCACATGACGTCGTCCTCGTCGGAGAGGACGAAGCCCAGACCGACGCCGGCCGTCGAGGAGACGGCGTCCTTGTACGTGCTCCACGTCCGCGGGTCCGTCGACGAAGCCGCCGTGCCGACGACAGTCAGGGGGGCCTTCTTCGCGTCGCGACGGACCCACCTGTCGCGGGTCGTCAGCTCTCGGGGAGTCGCGTCGTTCTTCGCCGCGCGATGCGCAGCGACACGGCAACGCGTTGAACAGAAGCGCGCCCGGTGCGAGTGTCTCGCCCCCAGGTGCTCCGCGCACCGCTCGCATTTCCGTGTGTTCATGGGTGCCATTCTAGTGCGGCCGGTAACGGTAAAACAAGGTCTGACCAGGGTGTTCTTAGCGATCAGCGTGCGTGGATCGCTGTGCGCCCGCCTCCCGTTTCGGGGTCGGAATCAGTCCGGGCGGCCGACGTTCGGGCCTCCAGCGGACGCCTGTGAGCGCCTCGGCCACATCCCCCAGACCCGTACAGACAGCGAGGCCCAGCACCTTGACGGTCTGGAGATCGCCCCGGAGGGGATCACCCCCCTGGTCTGTGGCTAGTCGATCTTGGCCGCGAAGCCGGCGCGGGACTCGCGACGATCACCGTCTGCGAGTTCGCCCTTGATCTCCAGGCGGCTGGGGACGAGCGTCAGCGTGATCGTCGTGCATGTCTGATCATGACCAACGCTGATCTTCGGCGCTCTCGCGAGCCGACCAACGTCGGTGCCGTTCACCAGCACCCGCGTCACCACCACGCCATCAGCGCCCGTGTCGTCGGCTTCTTCCAGCACCACGTGAGCACCGTTCATTGATCAGTCCTCCAGTGCTGGGTGAGTCTGCTTCGGCCGCTCTGTACGCACGCGCGTGAGGGCTGCTGCTCGTCCGCCCTCACTGGCGCTCTTCCTGGCGTGGCACCAGCCGCACAGTGCCCGCAAGTTCCCGTCGCTGTGGTCGTCCCCAGCGACGATGTGGTCCACGTCCGTGGCCTCTCGCCCGCACAATCGGCCGTCGGAGAACCGTGCCTGACAGACGTGGCCGTCGCGACGCAGGATGCGACGCCGGATGCGGGGCCAGTCCTTCGGGAGGCGTGAGCGCCGAGCGCTGCCGTGCCACGCCATGAAGCCGCTCCTCCCGCTAATCTGTTCGTCCATGGGGCTCTTCAAGAGGCGCTCTACGTCGGCCGCAGACAAGGCGGCAGAGACGGCGTACAAGCGCGGGGACACGATCTACGTCCGCACCGTCCACGCGGTTCCGGGACGCCCGGACGGCGGGCTGGCACAGGTCATTCAGCGCGTAGAGGCGGCCGGCTGGAGGCTGGAGCATCAGCACGAGGACGTGCGCGTCGACCATGGCTTCAGGCAGCGCTATTGGACGCTGACCTTCCGGGCCAACCCAAACCTCCCGGCGTCGCCCTGACGTAGCTCAGCCCCGCACGCGGGAACTCTCCTCCGCGGCGGGGCTGCGTCGTGGTCGTCAGATGCGGATCGGCATCAGGGTCAGCTCCGCGTTGTCCACGTCGATCAGAAGCTGACCGCCGTACTCCTGCGGCGGGAACGGGCCGAAGAGCTGCTCCTCGCCGATGGTCAGGGTCTCCGTTCGCGGGGTCACGGCGAAGCCGTCGACGGTGCGGGCGAGGCGGAAAGTCACGGTGCGGTCCACGGTGCTGCCCGTGTTCTTCACGATGACGCCGACCTGGCCGTCGTTCATGACGTAGTGGTTGTTCGCCGGGTCGCCGGGCGTCGGGGTGAGCGTGACGCCGTCGCGGCTGGACTGGGTTACGGCGATCTGTGCGCGTGGCATGGTGCCTCCGGATGGTGTTGATGGATCCGGCAGGCGTCGCCGTCTGCTCTGCCTCCGGCGGAGCCCTGAGACCGGGCTGTCCGGTCGCCGGATGAGTCGGGACGGGAGGATTCGAACCTCCGACTCCCCGCTCCCAAAGCGGGTGCTCTGACCTCTGAACTACGTCCCGAAGAGCGGCTGAGTGGCCCAAAGGCGGGTCAGCCGTCGTGGCGGAAGGTGAGGGAGTCGAACCCCCAACGGCCGAAGCCGTGACGCTTTTCGGGAGCGCTTGGCACGCCAATGCCCGACCTTCCAAGTACCGCACGAGGGATTCGAACCCCCAACCTCCTGATCCTGAATCAGGCGCCTCTACCAAGTTGGGCCAGTGCGGCAAAACCCCGCCCACAAGGGACGGGGTGGGTTGTTGCTGTCCGGGTCCCGCCGTCGGACAGCCGCACCGGGTCACGCGGGGACTCCGGATCGCTTCCGTGTCCTCGTCGGGCGGTGCTACATCGGGCGTGCGCTGCGCAGTCGCGCACGGGACGCCCCTCTGCTCCCCGCCCTGGATTCGAACCAGGACTACCCACTCCAGAGGCGGGCGTGCTGCCGGTTGCACCAGCGGGGAATCGTCCGGACCGTGAGGCCCGGGTGTGGGGCGTCGCGGACTCCGTCCCACACCCTCTGTGCGCGGCAAGTAGCTCCGTCCCGGCGCCTCGCGCTACAGCAGTCGACTCACGCTGCCAAGTACGCAGCCGCAGCCGTAAGAATTTCGGGGTCATCGCGGAGGTGACCAATGCCTACGTTGCAGGGCCAACACAGAAGCCCGCGAACGCAGTTCCCACAGGACTTCGCAGCGTCGGGGCAGCACGAGTGATCGTGGTCAACCGCGAGTTCTCTGCCCGCCGGGTCGAGGTGTCCGCACACTGCACAAACACCTCCTTGCTCAGCCAACATCGCAGCGTACTGGTCAGCGGTGATGCCGTACTGGCGCGAGAGGTACTCATCCCGCAGGCACCGCTTGCAGTGGCTTTGCAGCCCATCACGGCTCTTGCCGGATACAGAAAAGTCATCTTCGTGTTTCCAACCACGACACCTCCGGCACTGCTTGCGCCCGTACTCGTCTCGCGTCGTGGAGGAGCGTTGTGCGCGCAGCGCGGTCAACTGTCGGCCGTCGGTTCTCTGAGCCGCGTGACCCGAGCAGAGGCCGTACGCAGAGTGGGGCCGGGCGCACCCATCAAACTCACACTGCGCTCCCGGAGCGCGCTGAACACGCAGTTCGGTCAGCTCCTGCCCCTTCTGGTGCTGCTTGTAGTGACCTCCACACAAGCCAACGGACTGTACGGGCTTCTCGCAACCCTCAAACGCACATTCCGCATCGAGCTTCGCGTGCCAAGTCCATCGCTTCGGGGTCAGCGGAAGTCCTTTACGCTGCTGCTCGTAGTGCGTCCCGCACAGTCCTCGTCGAATCCGTGACGTGGAACCGCAACCCTGGAAAGAACAGACACGCGTGTCACTCATGTTGCCCACCCCTAAGAGAACGTCGAGCAGCCCCGGCGCTTAGGGACACCGGGGCTGCTCTTGACGCGGGGATCAGCCGCGTCCGCCTATGCGGTTGTGTCTCGTCCTCCGCGCCCTAAGTCCATGCGGAGGGAAGTCTTGGACGGCCGGACCGCTGCAACCGCGCTCAACCCGGAGGAGAGGGCGGGGAGCGACGTGGGAGCGGTGCCGGCCGTCGAGGGAGGGAGAGCGGAGCCGCGCCATTCGCCGGCGTCGCACGTCCTCCCCCTCCTACTACTGTTATGGGGCGCATGTGACGCGGGAACGATCTTGGTTGCGGGTGGCGGACAGACCGCATGCCAAAGTGTCGAACTAACCCGTCTTTTTCTTTCTCTCTAACGCGCGTTAAGAGAAGTAGAAAGTAGGGGTTAGTTCGACACTTTGGCATGCAGAACGACCCAGCAAGCCACGCTCAGTGACCGCACAGCCCTAACGCATCACTCTCCGCAGTTATCCACACCTGCCTGTGGACGAGGAGGGCGCTACTCGACGTCGGGGAGGCGGCTGGACGAGGCGCCATGCCGGTTGATCCAGCCGCCCCAGGGCCCGCTAAGCCGTTACCGACTCGTTATCTTCATCGCTCCTCTCCGGCGTCGCCCACTCGATCTCCACCCGGCCGTTGACCCGGTCCCAGGATGAGCCCCGCCTCGTCGTGTTGGGGTTCACGATCACTCTGTCCGCGAAGAGGGCCAGGAACGCACGTCGCTCCGGTACGTCCCACCGGTCCCAGAGCCCGCCCGGCTCCATGGGGTCGCCGTTGTCCGAGTCCGCGGCCCATTCATCGAGGGGGAGGCGCGTAGCGGTCGTCACGGCTGCCTTCAGTTCGTCGATCCGGGCCACACAGCGGGCCTCGTGCTGTTGGTACTTGAGAATGGTCTCCTTGAACGCCGCACGGCCCGTGGTGCCTTCGTAGAGGCCGTCCCTACGGTCCTGGTACAGCTCCTCCATACTGCTCTGGACGTGGTGGAGCTGTGCTTCCTGCTCGGCTAGTTCTGCGGCGGCCTCAGGGTCGGCCCCCTGAACGGCAAACCGCTCCGCGGCTGCCGCGAGGATGTCCACGTCGTCATCGTTCTCAGGGTCGAGCGTCGCCACCTTCGCCCAGAGGCGCGTGGCTACGACGTTGTCCGTGTCTTCCATGGCGATCCGAACCACGTGCTTCGCGACGTCACCCACCGACCGGCGCAAGTTGCACACGTACGTGCCGTTCATGTTGCTGACGGTCATGCCGGCTCCGCACAGACCGCACCGCAGAACACCCCAGGAACCGAGGAACGTCATGGTCCCCGCGCGGTCCACGCGGCGGGTGCGCTTCCGGCCATCGAGAAGTGCCTGAAGGTCGTACCAGCGCTTCGGCGTGATGAAGCCTTCGTGCGGGCGTACAGGTTGTCCCTGCTCGTCGCGGAGGATTTGGCGCCGTCGCGTCTTGGGGTCCACGGGGCCGATGGCGAAGCCCGCCAGCCGGGGGTCACGAAGGATGCGGCGGACGACCTGATCAGACCACTCCAGCTTTGCCGTGTCTTCCGTACCGTTCTTGCGCCTCTTCTGGGCAGCCGCGATGCGCGCCTTCGCGGCCTCCTCGTCGAGACTTGCGAGTGGCGTTCTGGCTCCGCGTCCCGTCATGCGGACCGCAATGGCGTTTTCGGTCAGGCCCGATTCTGCGGCCTCAATGATCTCCATGACGTTGTCAGCCGGCGTCGACTCCGGGCCGATTTCGGCGTCACTCGTCTGCCCTGGCTTCAGCAGTCGGACCGTGAGGCCGTCAACATTGACCGGCTCTGCTTCGAAACCGTAGGGGACCGGGCCGGAGGAGTGGGAGCCCTTTGCCTTCAGGGCCGCGAAGGCGTCGCGGATGAATTTCGATTTGTTCTTGGATTCCTGGTGCGCCAGACCCGCGATAAGGGCGAAGAACGCGACGCCGAACGGGTTGTCGTCCGACGTGTTGATGAACGGCTCTTGCGTCGAGACGAGTGCGACGCCGTGACTGGCCAGCTCCTGTTGAATCTTCATTGCCTCTGCCGCGCCCTGACGGGTGAGCCTGGAGAGCATGTAGATCACTACGACGTCGAACTTCCGCTGACGGGCGTCCTCCATCAGCCGTTCAAAATCGGGCCGGTAGACGTTAGGGTCGTAGCCGGACAGACCCACGTCTTCGTAGTGCCCTACGTGACGCCAGTTGTCTTGGGAGTTGATGTAAGCAACCCCCTTGTCCTTCTGCATCTGCGGGGATGCCTGACTGTCCGTCTCGCTCTTGTGGCTCTGCCGGCCGTACGTGACTGCCCTGACCATGTCTGCGTGGTCCCTGTCCCCCAGGGCGATAAGCTCCATGGGTAGATGGTAGTTGAGAGACCGGTTCT